>CAMDAI010000117.1 GCA_945888585.1 Rickettsia typhi
TCAGCAAATTATCAGCCATTTTTCTGATGCAAAATTTTTACAAAAAATCCCCGTTCCTAAAAAAATAACTTCTAAATTATTAGCCAAAATATCTGGCTTAAAATCTAATTTTTCTAAAAAACAATATTTGAAAAAAGTTGAAATTATTAAAAATAAAATAACTGATGGAGAATTTTATCAGGCCAATTTAACCCGTAAATTTTATGGCAAATTTAAATTAATTTCCGGCAATGTTTTTGATCTTTTTGTTAAATTAAATAAAACCAGCCCAGCAAATTACAGTGCTTTTTTAAAATTAGGTGAAAATCATATCATTTCTTCCAGCCCAGAATTATTTTTATCAATTGAAAATAATGGTCAAATAATCTCTTCTCCTATCAAGGGAACTGCACCTAGATCTTTAAATAAAAAAATTGATTTATTAAATAAAAATAATTTGAAAAAAGATTTAAAAGAATGCAGTGAAAATTTAATGATCGTTGATTTGGTTAGAAATGATTTAAGCAGAAATTGTCTGATTGGATCGGTTGAAGTAAAAAATCTTTTTAAAATTTCCAGTTATAAAACCATTCATCATATGTCTTCTGATATTTGTGGCATAAAAAATAAAGAATCTAGCGCACTTGATGTAATTAAAAATTGTTTTCCGCCCGGCTCTATGACTGGCGCTCCTAAAATTAAAGCAATGGAAGTTTGCAGCAAATTAGAAAAAAATTCTCGTGGAATTTATAGTGGAGCTATTGGCTTTTTAAGCCGTGATATTTGTAATTTATCAGTGGTAATTCGAACAATTTTAATTCGAAAAGATTCTTTAGAATTTCAAGTTGGTGGTGCCATAACTTTTGATTCCAATCCGATTAATGAATGGCAAGAAACTATGGAAAAAGCAACCGGCATTTCCAAAGCGCTTGGAATTAAATTAGCTGATCTTAAAAAAAGATAATCTCTTAAAATTTTACGAATAAATTTAATAACCCTCCAATAAAATCATTTGCCTTTTACTGTTTTTATCTTAAAAAAACCTGCTTATTCTTTAACGGATTTATATTAAGTTGATATGTCGTGGATTCTTTACACTATTACCGCCACAATTCTGCAAACCTTTAGAAATTTAGAGCAAAAAAGTCTTAATAAAAAACTTGATTCCCTGACAGTTTCTTGGTCAAGATTTATTCTTCCTCTGCCATTTGCTGTAATAACTGTGATTTACTCTTGTCAGTTGATAGATAAATGGTTCATCTTTTACTGTTTTATCACGGCACTTTTTCAGGTTGCAGGAAATGTTTTTTTATTACAAACTTTTAAATCAAGAAATTTTAGCATTGGGGTTTCATTCTACAAAACAGAGGTTTTACAGGCATCGATTATTGGGTTGTTATTTTTTAATATTACGCTTTCTGTATCAGCTTTTATGGCAATTTTACTTGCTACAGTTGGCGTAATTTTAATGTCTAACTTAGTTTTTAACGAAGGATCTAAAAAATTTATGCAGTCACTTTACAATAAATCTGCATTGTATGGTCTTTTGACGAGATTTTGTTTTTCTATATCGGCATTTAATTTAAAGTTTGCTTCCGAAACACTATCAAGTTTTCAATATCCAGCCATAAAAGTTGCGATAATGGTTCTGATGTGGGTAATTTGTTTTCAAAATATATTCTTTGCAGTGGTAAAATTCTGTCAGAATCGCCTAACATCAGATTTAAAAAGCTTAATTTCTTTGGAGCACAAATACACATTTTTAAAAACATCAATATTAAGTTTTTTTGGATCGGTTTGTTGGTTTGTTGCTTTTGGACTTGGAAAAGTTGTGTATGTTAAAGCTGTAGGTCAAATAGAGTTAATAATGGCTATAGCGGTTTCTCATTTCATCTTAAAAGAAAAACTTAAAGCATCTGAAATGATTGGTATCATGCTAACATCTGGAGGAATATTGTGGCTGATATTTAATACTAATTAATAAATTTAAGGAGAAAAATGAATTCTAAAAATAATATTTTACTTGGGTCTAATGCTGATAATAAAAAGTTATTTGTCGAAGATAATGATTATAGACACATCCTATTAATCGCTCCGCATGGCTCTGGCAAAGGAGTTTGCTTTGTAATTCCAAGTCTTTTGGCTTTTGGGGAATCTGCCATTGTTCATGATATTAAAATGGAAAATTATGAACTCACTAGTGGCTATAGAGCGTCAAGAGGGCATAAGATTTTTATGTTCAGTCCGCTTGGTGGCGAAGGCAAAACTAATCGATATAATCCCTTAGATTTTATTAGCTCTGATGAGGTAAAAATTATTGATGATGTCGGGAAAATTGCTCATTTTTTGATTAAAAATTGCAGTGACTACTCAGCTCAAGCTAAGAATTTATTTACCTCTCTTGTTCTCTACCTTACTGCCAATACTGCCAAAACTAAATCCAGAAATAAATCTTTGGGCGAGATTGCCAGAATGCTTAGCAATAATTTAATTGCTTGAAATTACCGATGCACTTTCGACATTAAAAAATGATCTTCATCCATTTGCGTATAGTCAGATTGAATCTTTTTTATCAAAAGATAAGTATGAACAAAATTCTATTATTCGGGTTTTAAGCAGCTATTTAGCACCTTGGAATAATCCTTTGATAGATTACGCAACTTCCACATCAGATTTTGCCAAGTCAGATTTTGATTTCGCTGATTTTAAGAAAAATAAAACCACTCTTTATGTTGGATTGAATCCTGCTGATATTGATAGATTACAGTCAGTAATGCAGTTCTTCTATGATCACGCCCTTGAAAGGCTAATGACAAAAGCTGGAGAGCTTGGACATAATGATAAAAATGGTGGAGTGTGTTTGTTTATGGATGAGTTTTATTCCACCTCCAAATCAGAAATGTTAGCATCTGCAATGCCATATTTTAGAGGCTATAAAATAAAATTATTCTTAATCGCTTCCGATATTGAAAGAATAGAAAATGTTTATGGAGAAAATAGCGCTTCGGCAATAATATCAGATTGTGATACTAAAATTTTCTTTGCTGCTAAAAGCTTCAAAACTGCCAATAAAATATCGCAAATTTGTCAGGATAAATCTAAAAATGTTGAAATGTTATCGTGGCAAGAGGTTATGAATCTAGGCTCAGATTCACAAATTATTCTAATAAATGGTGAACAACCAATTATTTCAAAGAAGGTTTTTTATTATGAAGATGAAGAAATGAAAAAGAGGATAATAACCCCAAAACATTTTACTAAATTAGCATGATAAAAAAACTTGGTAAAAATAATTGGCGGCAGTGGAAGGAAATTCGACTTGAAGCTCTAAAAAAATCACCAGATAGTTTTTTATCGTCTTTTGAAGAAGAGGATAAAACTCCCGATGATATGTGGGCAAAGCAACTAGAAAATTCCTTAAAATTTGGATATTTTATTAATGACGAAATTGTTGGCTGCTGTGGATTATTAATCGAAAAAGCAGCAAAAATATCTCACACAGCAACGCTTTCTTCCATGTATGTGAAAGATGATTTTCGTGGAAGCAGCGTGGGTTTGGCACTGGTTAATTTTGTAAAAGATTATGCCAAAGAAAATCATATTAAGCATTTGTATCTTGGCTGTAATGCCCAAAATCTTGGTGCGGTTAAATTGTATAAAAAATGTGGGTTTAAAGTTTATGGAACAAGGCCAGATTATACCAAAATTGGCAGCAAATTTTATGATGATTTGATAATGATGTGTGAATTATAAAAAGTGTTTAATTAGAATTTAAGATTAAAATCTTAGAAACTCTAAAATTTGAAAATGATATTTTTACTGATAAAACCCTAATTCTGATGTATTAGAAAAAATCTAAATTTTGTAGAAGTTTAAAAAATCTTAAAAAATTAGTAAAAAATAATCAAAATAACTATGAAAAAAATAATCAATCAAAAACCAAAATTACTCACAATATTATCATTAGCCCTTATTTTATGTTCTTGCCAAAGTCTGAGCAACTCTAAATCTTCAAACAATGAAACAGACTTAGCAAATGATCCATCAAAAGTAATAGTTTCAACCTACAATGGGGGACAAGTAACACTTCAAGAAGCAACTGCTGAATTAAACAAACTCATTGCCAAAAATGAGAAGTTAAAAGGCTTAACTTTTGATAGTCTTGATTCTGATCAAAAAGAAATTGTTCTTAAAGAAGTAGTTTTAAATGATATAACTGGCAAAGAAGCAAAAAAAAGAAATCTGCAAAAAGATAAAGATTATAAGGAAGCTCTTCAACTATTTGAAACTGAACTGTTAAAACAAAAACTATTCATTGCTTTAGCTAATGAAGCAAAAGAAGAAAATAATCTGAAGAAAAACTATGATGAATTAGCTGAGAAACTAAAAAACAAAAAAGATCTAAGAATTAGTTATATTCTAATTAAAACCAAAAATGAAGCTGAAACAATTTATCAGTCTCTTCTAAAATCACCTTCTTCATTTGCTGCTTACGCTCGGAAAAAATCTCTTGATAAAGAGATTGGTAAAAAAGGTGGTGATCTTGGATTTGTAATGGAAGACATACTTCCGGCAGAAGTCGTTAAACAAGCAAGAACCGTAAGCAATGGTCAAATTGCTAAACCAATCTTAAGCTCCGGCAAATGGGTAATAGTTAAACTTGAAGATGAATGATATGCCTACACTTTTCCGGACAGTTAAATTCATACATTTAACAACAAACAATCAAAACAATGTCTGGACAACAAAAAAGCAATTACTCTGCCGAATTTAGAACTTCATCTGTAAAATTAGCTTTAGAATCAAATCAATCGATT
>CAMDAI010000118.1 GCA_945888585.1 Rickettsia typhi
ACCCGAATTTCTTCTAAATTATTACCAAAAAAATCCAAACGATAACCAATTAAATCATCTTCTTTTTGATAGCTGGAAGGAATGATAATATCAATAATACTTCCGCGAACTGCAAACTCGCCAACACTATTGGCAACTGGGCTACGAACATAGCCATTACCAACCAGATAATTAGTTAAATCTTCAACTTTTATCTCATCTCCAACCGCAATTCCAAAACCAAGATTTTTAATTAAATTAATCGGAATAGTTTTTTGTAAAGCAGAATTGGCAGTAGTAATAATTAAAGTTTTTGCCAAATTTTCTGAAGAATTTTCTGGTATCTCCTTTTTGGCAGATTTTTTAGCCAAAGCTGAAAATGCTTTAATTCTAGCCGATATTATCGCCGCTTTAGGCGAAACCCGATCATAAGGCAAACAATCCCAAGCTGGAATTGTTAAAATTTCAATTTCTGGTGCAAAAAATTTAATTTGGCTTTCCAGCTCTTCCATTCTTTTATCATCAGTTGTGATATGTAAGAAAAGATCCTCTTTAGAATTACTTATAATTCCAGCCATTGCAAAGCCAACCGCATCATCATTAATTTTGACAATATCGCAGTCATTGCTTATTTGTTTTAATTTTAATTTATAGTCCATCTAAAAATTTTTCTGCAAAGCTTTTATAATTAAAAAGAGGCACTAATCTAAATAAGGCTGGCTTAAATTCAAGAAAAGAAAAATCTTGCTATCTGTACAACGTTTTTGTACAAATTGATTTCTTAGAATCTGTCTAATTTTTTTCTTCTAAAAAACCAGAGTCTAATTATCTGGTTTTTATTTAGAATAGATATCAAACACTAGTTAGCTAATACTTTCTAAACAGGCTCTTAAACAAAGAAATAAAAAGGAAAAGTTTTATGTCAAAAACAATCAGCTACTCTGATGCCAGAGAGCATCTTAAAACATATCTGGACTACACAATTCAAAATAATGATCCAATTTTTATTACCCGGAAAAATGGTGGTGATGCAGTTTTAATGTCTAAAAACGATTACAATTCAATAGAAGAAACTTTATATCTTCTTTCCAGTGAGAAAAATCGTAAGCATTTAACAAAAGCTCTGTCCGGTAAGGGTAAAAAAAATATCTTAAAATCTAAAAAAGATATCGAAAAATTATTTGCTGAATTATGACAAAATACCAGATCATACTTGAAGCGGAAGCTAAAAAAAATATCGAATATTTTAAAAAAAAATATCCAGCAATAGCAATAAAAATAAAAGATTTATTAATTGATCTACAAGATGATCCGTTTAGTGTAATTGGAAAGCCGGAACCATTAAAATTTAATCTTTCTGGATATTGGTCAAAAAGAATAACTAGAGAACATCGGCTTATTTATAAAGTTAAGAATAAAATAATAACCGTCATTAGCTGTAGATATCACTATTAAAAATATTATGTGCGACAAAACATTTTTCAATATTATAATAATCGGCGGTGGATTTAATGGCCTTACTTCAGCTCTTAGCCTAGCTTGCACTAATCCTAATTTAAAAATTGCCCTGCTTGAAAAAAATGACATTCTATCCCAAAATAAGCAAAGAGATGGTCGCGCTTTTGCCATTTCTAAAACTTCCATGGATCTATTTAAAAAAATTGGCATTTGGAGTGAAATTGAACCTTATGTCGGAAAAATTAAAGACATTCGTATCACTGATGGTAATTCGCCTTTTTATTTGCATTTTGAAGGAGAAATAACTAGTGACGATTCTGGATTGCTTGGCACTGTAATTGAAAATTATCATATTCATAATGCTCTTAGAAATGCCGCAATTAAAAAAGAAAATATTGAAATTTTTAGCCCAAATTTTTATGAAAATATTGAGTTTGAAAATAACAAAGTTGCAATCATTTTAGATAATAAAAAAACTATTGAAGCAGAATTATTAATTGCAGCCGACGGCCGCAATTCTCCACTTCGTGGCCAATTTAATATTCACACTTTTGAAAAATCATATCATCAAAGTGCGTTGGTTTTTAACATTTCCCACACTAAATCTCATGAAAATATTGCCCAAGAACGCTTTTTACCCGAAGGCCCTTTTGCAGTTTTGCCCATGCAAAGCGATTATGAATCATCAATTGTTTGGACAGTAAAAACTGATATGGCCGATACCATAATTAATTTGGATGAAGAAAATTTTTTAACTCAGTTAAAAAAACGCCTTATTACCACCAATACTCCTGCAAATCAGCTTTTACAAAAAAATTCTAGGCATTTTGATTTTTTGGATCGCAGCGTATCTGAATATACGAGAGAACCAAAAAATCAAAATAACGAAGAAGTTTGTAGTAAAAGTTATGATTTGCAGGAGTATTGTTATTTAGGTGAAATTAAAGTTATTACTAAACCTTTTAAATATGAGCTTAATTTAATTTTAGCTGATGATTATTTTTATAAAAGAGCAGTTCTGGTTGGCGACGCCGTTCATGGCATTCACCCCATTGCTGGCCAAGGATTTAATTTAGGAATTGATGATATTAAAGTTTTAACTGATCTGGTTAAAGAATACTTTGAATGCGGCCTGGATATTGGCTCAGTCACTCTTTTAGAAAAATATCAAAAACTAAGAAAACTTGGCGCTGGCAAAATGATTTTGGCCACCGACAGCCTTAACGCTTTATTTTCCAATAAAATTTTATCCATTAAATTAGTCAGGGATTTAGGCCTTGCAATGGTAGAAAAACTGCCTAAATTAAAAAAATTCTTTATCAAAAATGCTGGTGGAAGTAAATAAATAAAAATTTTATCTAAAGATCTTAGTTTAAATAAATCTATAGATAACAAAAAGAAAAATTTTTAAAAAGCATTTTTAGCATCAATAAGATTAAAATTGTACAAAAAATGACTAAAGATTTTATTATAAAAGGAGCAAAGCCTTCTGGTCAAGGTGATGGTTTTAAAGGACGAGATATACTGGATGCAAAAGACTATTATTACAAACGCCCTAAAAATTTAAATAAAAACGAAGAATGGAGAATTTCCGATACTATTCTTGCCACTAGAATACTAAGAAAACTTGGATGTAGAGTTCCTGAATCAAAATTGACCAAAATAGATGGTAAAGCATATATTAAATCAGAGAAAGTTCGTAATGCAAAAGATATTAATTGGAATACAGTAAGCCAGAAAGTTAAAGATCAGGCATCTGAAACTTTAATTTGTCAAGCTTTTGTTGGTAACAGAGATATCATTAATCATAATGGTGAAAATTTTGTCGTTGATAATGCAGAACTAGTCCACCATGTTGATTCTGACAGATCAATTGCTAGTGGTTTTAGAGCTAATGGTTTTTATGCAGAAGATTTCCAAACTTTTTCTTCAAGTTCTATTAATTCAATCTTTTCTTTTTTACCATTTAACCAAGAATATGAAAATGATAAAACTAGAGGTCACTTTTTTGATGATTCTCATAAAAAGAAGAATATAGAAATTTTTGGTAGTATTAAAATTGAATCTCAGAATAAAGGAATTGCAAGTATATGCAATTTATCACCAAAAGATTTGGAAGAATGTTTTGCAGATTTACCATATAGTGAAACTCAAAAAACAAATAGATTAAATGCTCTAAAAGAAAGAAAAAAATTTGTAGCACAATATGCAAACCATAACAAAATCAATGTTGATCAATCACAATGCTTATCACAAACACAAAATAAAGAAGAAGCTCTAAAGCAGAAAGCTCGTGACATTCAATTACTTTTACAGAAAGAGGTAAATACAACAGATTTTGTAGTTAATATTTCTACAAAAAAAACTAAAGATCAAAATATTGGAAATATTCTAATAAAAGCTGAATATAATACTAAATCTGACAAGAATGTTAATGAGAATGTAAAAAAATATTTAGAATCAAAAAATATAAAATATACCACTACTACAAGAACCATAGTTGATAATAAAAGAAGAGAAGTATTGGTATTGAATGATGATATTGAGCTCCAACTACCTAAACCACCAACATCTCAATTAACAAAAGAAGAAATAGTAAAATTTAGAAATAAATATTTAATTGCCTATCTACAATTTCTAATAGATGTCGGAGAAGAAAATATTGATATTATAGATTTAGAAAATGGTGGTACATACCAATCAATTTTAAAAGATGCAGTTAAAGATTTAGATTTAGAAAATGAATTAAAAAAAATAAAAAAACTTGATGTAGATAATCTTAATTATCAAACAGATCTAGAAGATATTTTATTCAAATTAGATGCGGGAGAAAAAAAAGACTATGAAGGCGGATTTCATCATAATAAATACAATATTGGTCTTCCAGGGTTTGGATTCTTTATTGGTGAAAGCTTTAGACCATTTTATGCAAATCTTGAAGACATTAGCTCCGACAAAGCTAATGGTGATGTTAAATTTAGTAATCATAGAAATTTAGAGAAATATTTTTTAGAAAAAAACTTTGGTGACGAATCTAAAATACCAAAAAGTGAAGTATTAAAAGTTATAAATGGCACTCATAAATGGGCAATGGCAGCTTCGCCAAAACCTGATCCTAAGAAACTATTGCCAGATGATGAAGAAGCTTTACGAAGAGAATTAATCAGAGATGAAATGCTTTTTATTCAGGAAAATATGGCAAAAGCCACACCTGAGCAAAGGGTTAAGCTCAGAGAAGATTTGGGTAAAATAGCTCTTTATAAAGAAGA
>CAMDAI010000119.1 GCA_945888585.1 Rickettsia typhi
CAGTTCCAGATTTAGCAATCGTTCCTAAATTTTGCACCAAATCCTCTTCATTCATTCCAATTCCATTATCGGAAATAGTTAAAGTTTTAGCTTTTTTATCAATGGTTAAACCAATTTTTAATTCTTCATTTTCTAATAAAACATTAGAATTCTGTGCCGCTAAATAACGTAATTTATCACAAGCATCCGAAGCATTGGAAATTAATTCACGCAGCGCTACATCTTTGTTGGTATAAAGCGAATTAATCATCAGATTTAAAACCTTACCAACTTCAACGTCAAAACTATATTGCTTAGGATTCATGGTCATAAAAAGTGATTTTAGTTAAAAAATTATTGGAATTATAGATAAGAATAAAATTTGGAATTTCAATATTATAAATAGAAATTGTATAGCCTGTTCCTTCGAGGCAGAATAATAAATGACTCGAAGGAATTTTATATTACACCAAAAATTATTTAGTTTTAGAAATAGCTGGAGCAGATTTTAATTTTTTTACTCTTTCATCTAAATCAACTAGAAACTTGTCTAAACCACTAGCAGCAATTGCTGATCCGAATTCAGATCTTTGGGTTTCGATTAAACTAACACCTTCAATAACAATATCTAATACTTTAAAATCAGCAGAATCAGGATTTTTTCTAATTCTAAAATCAACTAAAACATTAGCAGAATTTTTTGGATAAAATACACATTTAACTACATAATATTTATCCTGATTAGTTACACCTTTTACTTCAAATCTTTGATCACCAAAACTATTAAATTTTGGCGCATAAGTATTAATTAGAAATTGACGGTATAAGTTTTTAAATTGCTCTTTTTGAACATCAGTAGCACTTCGATAATGCTTAGCCAAGACAAATTTGGCAATCCAGTCCGAATCTACAATACCATCAATAAAAATGATTAATTGATCTCTTCTTTTAATATCACTAACATTTTTGTTAGAAGCTATTGCAATAATTTTAGTATTAATATTATTTATATATTCTCCAGCTTGTTTTGAATCGTCAGCCCAAGCATTGTTGGAAGATAAAAAGGCAATTAAAGCAAAAATTCTTAGAATATTTTTCATAATTAATTTATTTTTAGTTGAAATTATGCAAATTACTTGGAACTAAAAAGTTCCTGCGTTATTTGTCATAAAAAGATAATTTAGTTATTTATTTTCAAATGCTTTCTGAATATTATAATTTTTCCAGCTCATTTATATAGGAAATTATTACGTCTAAGCCCATTTGCCAAAATTTTGGATCAGATGCGCTTAGACCAAATGGTGCTAATAATTCTTTATGATGCAAAGTACCTCCCGCTTCTAACATGGCAAAATATTTTTCTTCAAAGCCAGATGGATGTTTTTTGTAAGCTCCATAAAGTGAGTTAACTAAACATTCTCCAAAAGCATAAGAATAAACATAAAATGGCGAATGAATAAAATGGGGAATATAAGACCAGTAATATTTATATTCTTCATCAAATTCAAAAATATTACCTAGGCTTTCTGTTTGTACTTCCATCCAGAATTTGCATATGGTTTCTAGAGGAATTTCTCCTTTTTTGCGTTCATCGTGAATTTTTCTTTCAAATTCCAGAAAAGCAATTTGTCTAACGGCAGTGTTGATCATATCTTCAACCTTACCAGCTATAATTATTTTTCTTTTTTGTTTATTTGGTTCTCTTCTTAAAATTTCTTGAAAGGTTAATTGTTCACCAAAAACTGAAGCAGTTTCCGCTAAAGTTAGTGGAGTTCCAGCCATTAAATTTCCTTGTTTACCAGCTAATAATTGGTGAACTCCATGACCCAATTCATGTGCTAGAGTCATTACATCTCTTACTTTTCCTTGGTAATTAAGCATTAAATAAGGATGAATTGATGGAACGGTTGGATGAGCAAAAGCACCCGAATCTTTTCCATCGCGAACTGGAACGTCAATCCAATTATTATCAAAGAATTTTTTACCTAAATTGGCTAATTTAGGAGAGAAGGAATTATAGCTTGAAAGTACAATTTCTTTAGCTTCTTCCCAAGAAATAATATCTTCTTTAGTGGTCATTGGGGCATTACGGTCTGAATAATGCAGTTTCTTTTTACCTAAGATTTTAGCCTTGATTTTATAATAGCGATGAGAAATATCCTTGTAATTTTTTTTGACGGTATTAGTTAAATTATCAACAATTTCATCCTCAATAAAATTGCTTAAATTGCGTGAAGATATTGGTTTGGAAAAGTTTCTCCATTTATCATTAATGCTTTTATCTTTAGCTAAAATATTAGTGATATAAGCTAAAATTTTACTATTATCTCCTAAAATTTTGCCGATAATTTTAGCAGCTTCTCTTCTGATTTTTTCATCCTTATTGCCAAGTAAATTAAAGATCTCGGAAGAGTTTAAATTTTTGCCAAGATACGGAAATTTAAGATTATTGATAGTTTCGTCAAATAGTCTACTCCAAGCTGTAGCAGCACTTGAGGATTTTTCCAGCATTAATTTTTCTAATTCTTCACTTAATTGATGTTTTTTGAAAACCCGAACATCACGTAAGTAAGGCTGATATTTTTTTAAAGATTTAGATTCTTTCAATAAGCTAGATATTTTCTGGTCAGAAAGTTGGTTAATTTCTAAATCAAAAAATACCAAATGAGTAGAAATTTCATTTAATTTTTCGGAAGTATTCTGATAAAAAGAAGTATTTTTTGGATTAGATAAATCGCCAGCATAGTTCAAATAAGCAAAACTTCCAAGCTGTCCCATGATTTCGCTGATTTTTTCATACTGAATAATTGCTTTAGCAAAATCATCCCCATTTAATTTGGAGATTTTATTTTTATATTTTTTAGAAAAACTTTTAGAATCACTTTCAGCTTTTTTTAAATCTGTTTTAACTTCAGCAGAATTAATATTTGGATAAAAATCAGTTAAATCCCAAACTGGTAAATTTTTTAATTTTGCTGTCTTCATAACTAACTTTTTTATTTTGTTAAATTATCTAAATTACTCAGAACTAAAAAGTTACTGTGTCATTTGTCATAATTAAAATTGATTATCAGGAATGATAAAGGTTTTATTATATCTGGTTTGCACCAATTTTTTCTGTCCTGTATTGATATTATAAGCGAAACAACTATCAATTGGATTAGAATAAACATGTAGGGTAATCATTTTATTTTTACCAACATTTTGAAGTGAATGAAGAGCAATATCATCATCAATATAGGCATTAGAACCACTGCTGACAGTTCTTGTGCTAATTAACTTCAGGCTTTTATTTGTTGCATCTTCAATATAATTTTTCTCCTCACAGGTTCCTTGTAAAATATTAACTCAGCAATTTTGACCGGAATGGTTATGAATTGGCGAGATTTGATTTGGCTGCCAGCATAAGAAAAGTGTTTCATAGTTAGAGTTACGATGGATTAAATTTCTGGTGTAAAAAATATTACTCCAATCACATCCTGCTTCAATTTCTGCAATTGTACTTTGCGGAAAATCAAGACGAGACAGTGGTTCGACAAATTCTCCATTACTACATTGATCCAATTCTTCTATCAGTTTGGCTATGCTAGTAATTTTCATAGCTGAGATTTTAATTTATTATTAATTTGATTAAGAAAATCATTAATGTTGATATGAGAGTGCAGCATAAAAGTCCAGCAATTAATGGCTTGGTCGCAACATTTATACAAACCTTAAGATTAGTTTTAAGACCAATCCCAACCATGGTTGCAGTAATTAAGAAATTTGCAAAGATAGCCATAAAGTCAGAAAGTTTATGGTTATAAATATTAACATTAAAAATATTCATAGAATTAAGTAAAATCATTACTAAAAATCCCAAAATAAAAGGCGGGATATATTTACTCCAATGCTTTACTTCTTGATTTTTTTCTTTTCTTAAAAACATGATCAAAAATATAGTTGGTGCCAATAGTAAAATCTTGATTAACTTGGTAACAGTAGCAATTTCACCAGCTTCATTATTGAAGGCAAAGCCAGTTGCCAAAACTTGAGGAACTGATTGTACGGTTGATCCGGCCCAAATACCAAATACTTCACTATTTAAGCCAAATAATGTCCCTAAAACTGGATAAATAAAGATAGCAATTAAACCCAATACTGAGCTGATTACTAATGAAATTGAAATTTGATTTTGACTAGCTTTAATTAATGGAGCTAAAACAATAATAGCTGAACTGCCGCAAATGGTGTTGCCCATAATTAGAAGAGTGGCAGTATTTTTTTCCAGTTTTAATTTATTACAAACCCAGATACCAATTAGAATATTGAGTATAACTGAAATAACATCAATTGAGAAAACAGTTGATGAAGATTTTGTTATGTAGTTTAAATCAAGTTTGGCACCAAGTAAAACAATAGCTAAAGCTAAAACATCTTTTAAAGTAAAATTAATTCCATCATCAAAACTTTTAGATAATTTAAAAGAATTACTTAATAATATTCCAATTATAATTGCCAGAATTTCTGAACTGATTGGATGAGTATTATCAGCTGTTGTAAATGGAAAGAAAGGTAAGATTGAGATTTGTAGAGCAAATGTAGCAACAGTAAAACAAAGTAAAATTCCTAAAATGTAAAAACCACTACTTGATCTGACAGACAGTGCAATTTCAAGAAGTAATTTTTCTAATGATTTT
>CAMDAI010000120.1 GCA_945888585.1 Rickettsia typhi
AATTTTAAATACCGGATTTACTTGGATTGATCCTTTAACCAGTTTAATTATTTCACTGGTAATTATTATTGGAACTTGGGGATTGTTGAAAGATTCAATAGGGCTTTCCTTACATGCTGTGCCAAGAGGAATTGAAATTGCAAAAGTTAAAAAATATTTAGCTGATTTGAAAGGTGTTAGAGAAATTCATGATTTACATATATGGGCAATTGGTACTAATCATAATGTAGCTTCAGTTCATTTGATTATGCCAACAGGGCATCCTGGAGATAAATTTATTGCTGAAATTTCTCATGAATTAGATCACCAATTTAATATTGGTCATGTAACTATTCAAATTGAAGTGGGCGATATTAAAGAATGTAAACTAGCATCTGATGACATAGTTTAAAATGATGAATATAAAAAATAAAAAATCTGCTTAATTTTAGTGTCCGAAAAAAGGTTGACAGATCAAACTGAAATTATACGACATTTTGGACAAGTTTTTAATCATGATTTTTAAACATGATTTAATCATTTCTATTCTAAGAAAATAAAAAACTTCAGGAAGCTTTGACAATAAAGGGTAAAATAAGGTTTTTAGCACCACGATTTGTCTATTATCCCCCATTTATTACAATGATTTTGATGTTTGCTGTAGCCATTGCAATGTTTGTAATTTAAAATTCCGGATTTCTACTTAAAGAAACCCGGAATCTTTTAAATTAATTTACCACTTTTTTGGTCGGCCAGTTCTGCCTCCATCTGGTCTTCCTGCCCCACCACCCGATCTAGGAGGTCTTCCGCCACCAAATCCAGTGCTTGGTCTTTTATATCCACCATTTTCAGAAGAAAATGAAGAAGGAGTTCTTGAACCTCTATAGCCACCTTCAGATCCTTCTGATCTTGGTTTTCTATCAAATGATCCTGATCTTGCTCTATCATCACGATTGAAGTTTGATCTTCTATCTGATCCAGCATTTTCTGATCTTCCACCAAATCCGCCTTCAGATTTTTGAGTATCTCTTCGGCCAAAAAATGATCCAGAATTACCGAAGCCACGATCATTTGAATTAGATCGGCCTTCGCTTCTTCTATCACCACCAAATCCACCTGGTCTGCTGCCACGATTATCTGGTCTTGAACCATTATCATCTCTTCTACCAAAGAAGGGCTTACGTTCTCTTGGAAAATTACCTTCAGATGATTCTGGTTTATTGCTTTTAAAAATTCCAAAAAATGATCTTGGTTTGCTTGTTTCTTCAGAATTAAAATTTCCTGAATCATTTCTTTTTTCAAAAGAACCGCGACGATCTCTATAACCACCACCACGACTGTCAGAACTACGATCTGATCGACCTTCTGGTCTATATCCATCTCTTCTTTCTTCTCTTTGGCCTTCTGGTCTACCACCAAATCTTGGAGGTTTTCTGTCAAAATTACCTTCACGATTTTCTGATCCTTCAAATCTTGTTCTCATTGGTTTTCTACCGCCAACACTTGATCTAGAATTGCCATGACCGGTTTTAAATAATTCTGAAGATTGAACTTCTCTGGCTGGAGCGCCGTGTAGAGGGTGAGAATCGTCAATCGGAATTTGATATTTGATTAATTTTTCAATTTTTCTTAAGAAAGCTTGTTCACTTCTATCACAAAAAGAAATGGCATGACCGCTTTTTCCAGCTCTGGCAGTTCTTCCGATTCTATGAACATAACTTTCAGAATCTCTTGGAATATCATAATTGATAACGTGAGTAACACCCGGAACATCAATTCCGCGGGCAGCAATATCGGTTGCAACTAAAACCCGATATTTTCCTGATTTAAAACCATCAAGAGCACTTTCTCTGGCAGCTTGTGATTTGTTACCATGAATTGCTGAAACACTGATTCCGCCTTGTTCAAGATTTTTTACAATGCGGTTAGCACCATGCTTGGTAGAACAAAAAACTAAAACAGTTTTAACTTCTGGATTTTCTAAAATTGCTTTCAAAAGCAGAATTTTATTGCTTTTATCAACTAAATTTACCTTCTGATCAATTTTTTCTACTGTAGTAGATTCAGGAGTAATTTCGATTTGAATTGGATCTTTCAAAATTGCATTAGCCAAAGCAGCAATTTCTTTAGACATGGTTGCAGAGAAAAACAAGGTTTGTCTTTTTTGCGGCAATTTAGCGATGATTTTTTTTACATCAATAATGAAGCCCATATCTAACATTCTGTCAGCTTCGTCTAGAACAAAAATTTCTAATTGTTCATATTTAACATAACCCTGATTCATTAAATCGAGTAAACGTCCCGGAGTTGCAACTAGAATATCCAAGCCTTTAACCAAATGTTTAATTTGAGTGTTAATGCTAACACCACCGAAAACAGCGGCATATTTTAAGTCTAAATTTTTTCCATAAGCATCAATGCTATCTAGAATTTGTGAAGCAAGTTCACGAGTTGGAGTAAGAATTAAAGCGCGAATATTTCTTGATTTAACTTCAGCTTTATTTTCAGTTAAATTATGTAAAATCGGCAAAGAGAAAGCGGCGGTTTTGCCAGTTCCAGTTTGGGCGATTCCCATTAAATCTTTTCCTTCCAGTAAATGCGGAATGGACTGAGATTGAATTGGGGTAGGAGTATTATAACCTTTAATTTCTAACGTAGAAATAATGGTTGCGTGTAAGTTTAAGTTTTTAAATGACATGTTTTTATTTATTTATTTTAGCCTGCAATATCTCTTAAATTAAGCGTTTGAACAACGAGCTTGTAAGTGAATTTGGAAGCTTAATTGACACTCTTGAATTTCAAACACCAAGAGCACAATCAATGATTAAGGATGTGTTTGAAAGGTGCGGCATTGTTGTCTTTATTAATTAGAATGTCAAGTTAATTGAAATTTAATTTTAAGCAAGATAGTTTTATTACTAATTATTTTTAACCAAAAATTTGTGATTTATGTATAAATTATATTATTCGCCTGGTGCTTTTTCACTGGCTATTCATGTGGTTTTAAACGAAATTAAAGCTGAGTTTGAATTGGAAAATGTAGCAATTTCAGAAAGAAAAAATCGTGGAGAAGAATTTTTAAAAATTAATCCCAGAGGCCAAGTGCCGGTTTTAATTGATGGCGATAATATAATTCGTGAAGGTGCAGCAATTTTAATTCATTTATTAGAAAAACATGACAGCAATTTACTGCCTAAATTAGGAAATGAAAGATTGACAGCACTACAATGGTTAATGTTTTGTAATGCCAGTTTGCATCCTGCTTATTCCAGAGTATTTTTTCTAATGAAAAATCTGGAAGAAAAAGCTGAAAATAAAGAAAAATTATTTGCTACCGCAGTGGCCATGATTAATAAATTATGGGATGAAGTTGAAGAAAGACTAAATCAGCAAAATTATCTTGCCGGAAATTGCATGACTATTGCTGATATTCTTTTAACAGTAATTGCTAATTGGTCTTCTAGAATGCCGGGTGAAATCAGATTGGGTAATAAAACCAAAGAATTACTTAAAAAAATTAGTTCACTTCCCAGCTATCAAAAATCACTAATAACCGAAGGTGTGGAATATAAGGTAGTTAGTTAATTTTTAGTAAATCCAATCCATACCAAACAGAAGTTTGTTGTTTGGTATGGATTAAATACTCATATCTTTATAATTACAAACTCATCGTCCCAATTAATGGACAAATAAATATTGTAACTTAATTATTTAAAAAATATGGAACATGCACAGGCTTATAATCCTTTAAATGATCTTTCAAATTTTAACTCTCAAATTGAAATCATTGAACATATCAAAAATGAAATTTTTTCTAAGAAGTTTCTTACAAAGGATCTAAAACAACCTTTTTTTACTTCTTTATTGAAATTTACAAAAGATCGAAAAGATTTATTTCGAAACACTAATGATTTTGCAGTTTTTGGTGTGGATCTTTATAAGATTTTATCTCCATTAGATAAAAATGCTGGTTCTGTTGCGTTATCTACAATTTGTAAAAATTTTAATAATGAAGAATTACTAGAGTTTTTAAATTTATTGCCAGAGCAAGACAATATAAGAGATAGTTTTCTTGTTCGTCTTTCTAAAATTATGAGTGACAAATCAGAGATTAACCATCTTATTAAATCATTATCTAATGATGATATTAAGAAGTTTGTATTTAATGAACCTCTATCTCCAGGTTTTAATAGACCAGATAATCATGAAGTATTATTTAAGGAATTTTTATCTTTACTAGAAGAAAGGGATGATTTCTTTTCCGTTGAAGAACTTGATAAATTTTTTAATGAGTATGTAACAGAAAAAAAATTAATTAACCCGCAAGATGCAATCCTAATCTTTAATAGGATCATAAATAGTGACGCTAAAAATATTCAAACAGTTAAAAATCTTTTTGAAATTTTTAAAAAAAATTTTAGTGAAGAGGATAGTAAAGAAATTTTTGTTAATTACGAAAAGCTAGCTAAAAAATTCCAATTATCTGGATTGTCCGATGATGATATTTTTTCTTTCTGCGAAAGAACCAAAGTACCAAATTTATTTATAAAAATTTGTTATCATTTATGTGATTCAAAAGAAAGATTAGTGGAGATACTTTCA
>CAMDAI010000121.1 GCA_945888585.1 Rickettsia typhi
GAGGTTATAAATTTTCAACTTATGCAACTTGGTGGATTAGACAAGCAATTACCAGAGCAATTGCTGATCAATCAAGAACAATTCGTATTCCAATCCATATGGTGGAAACCATCAATAAAATTGTTAAAACTTCAAGACAACTAACTCAAGAATTAGGCAGAACGCCAGATGCACAAGAAATTGCTGATAAATTATTAATGCCAGTTGATAAAGTTAGAAAAGTTCTTCGTACTTCTAAAGATCCGGTAAGTTTAGAATCTCCAGTTTCTGGTGATGATGAGGATAGTATCTTGGGTGACTTTATCGAAGACAAAACCGCAGTACTTCCAAGCGATGCAACCTTATATTCCAAACTAAAAGAGGTGACAGCTCAAATGCTTTCCTCACTTACTCCAAGAGAAGAACGTGTACTTAGAATGCGCTTTGGTATTGGCATGGCAACTGATCACACTTTAGAAGAAGTTGGTAAACAATTCTCAGTAACCAGAGAAAGAATTCGACAAATTGAAGCAAAAGCTTTGCGTAAACTGGAACATCCTAAGCGTTCAAGAACACTAAAGGCCTTCTTACAAGAATAATTTACTCAACTAAATTCTAAATTTACCATGTACAACTTTACCAGACTAAAAGACTGCGTTGTAACTAATAAAAATGTTATTGTTCGAGTTGATATTAATGTGCCAGTGGTAAATGGCATTATTGAAGATGACACTAGAATCAAAGCAGTCATTCCAACCCTAAAATATTTAGCCGAAAATAAAGCAAAGATAATTGTAATTTCACATTTTGATCGCCCCGAAGGAAAAGTTATTCCGGAAATGTCGATCAAACAATTAGTAACTAGAATTCAAGAATTACTCGGCTCTATTAAAGTTAGTTTTGTCGATGATTGCATTGGAGATAAAGTTAAAAAAGCAGTTGAGGCAACTAATTATGGTGAAGTTATTATTTTGGAAAATCTAAGATTTTATAAAGATGAAACCAAAAATAATCCAGATTTTTCAAGAGAATTAGCCAGCTTGGGAAATTTATATGTTAATGATGCTTTCTCTTGCTCACATCGTGCCCACGCTTCTATAGTTGGAATTCCTCAAATTTTAAAAGGTTGTGCCGGATTACTTTTGGAAAGTGAAATTGACAATCTCCAAAATTTAGTTTCAAATCCAAAAAAGCCAATGGTTGCAATTGTTGGCGGATCTAAAGTTTCTACCAAAATTGATTTGTTAAATTCTTTAATGCGCAAAGCTGATGCTATTTTTGTTGCGGGTGGAATGGCAAATAGTTTCCTTTATGCCATGGGGAAAAACATCGGTAAATCTCTATGCGAAAAAGAATTGAAAGATTTAGCTTTAGAAATAATTGTGAGTGCACAAGAAAATAATTGCAAAATTTTATTACCAATTGATGTTGCTGTTTGCAAAAAATTAGAAGCCGGCACAGAAGCTAGAAATATTGAAATTGATGACATTGCTGATGATGACATCATTGCTGATATTGGTTCAAAAACTGCCGAATTTTTAAAAAGTGAATTACAAAATTATAAAACTCTGGTGTGGAATGGCCCTTTAGGTGTATTTGAAATTAAACTTTTTAATCAAGGAACTAACGCCATTGCTAAAATTGTTGCCGATTTAACTTCTGCTGAAAAATTATTATCGGTTGCTGGTGGCGGTGATGTGGTTTCTGCTCTTAATGCTTCCGGATTAATAGATAAATTTAGCTATATATCAACTGCTGGCGGCGCTTTCCTTGAATGGCTCGAAGGCAAAGGCCTGCCTGGTGTAGACGCAATTTGTAAAAAATAAACTCCCGGCCTAATTAAATTTCTGAGCAGTCTTATCATATTTTGGCAATCCTTTAACTTTTCCAATAGCTGAAAATGTTGGCTTAGATCCGCTGATAATTTTGGCCGCAAAATTTGTTAAATCTTTTTTAGTAATTGCTGAAATTTTTTCAATAATTTCACTATGATCAATGATTCTTCCATAGCATAAAATATCATTTCCCAATTTTTGTGATCTGCTATTAGTGCTTTCTAGCATCATTAACAAATTTGCTTTAGATTGAGTGATAGCTCTTTTTAATTCAATATCAGTAATTTTATCAGTTGCTTTTAAGAGTTCATCTGAAACTACATCGATTAATTTATTAGCTTTATCTTTAGTGGTTCCAGCATAAATTCCAAAAATTCCGGAATCATAATTACAATAATTAAAAGCATAAACTGAATAGGCCAAACCTCTTTTTTCACGCACTTCCTGAAATAATCTGGAAGACATTCCGCCACCTAAAATTGAAGATAAAATTTGAGTTTTATAATAATCTTGATCCATATAAGAAACACCTTCAAAACCAAGTAAAATATGGGTTTGTTCTAAATCTTTTTCTTTTCTGAAATCGCCACCTTGATATTTTCCTGTATCAACTTCTTTAAGTTTATTTTTGCCAAAATTGTTGAAATATTTTTTAACATAACTATTAAATTTTTTCTCATCAACATTACCTGCGGCTACCACTGCCATATTGGCATAATTATATTGGCTGGAAATATAATCAACAAAATGCTTACGACCAAATTTTTTAACATTATCTTCTGGCCCTAAAATTGAACGTCCAATCGCTTGATTAGGAAATGCAGTTTCTTGAAAATAATCAAAAACGATATCGTCAGGAGTGTCATTGGTCATAGCAATTTCCTGCAATATAACTCCCCTTTCCTTTTCTAACTCTTTTTTATCAAAAGTAGAATTTTGTAAAATATCCGCTAAAAATTCAGTAGCAAATTCCAAATCTTGCTTCAATACTTTAACATAATAAACCGTTCTCTCGCGCGAAGTATAAGCATTAATCTTGCCGCCGATATTATCAAACTGCTCAGCAATTTCCTTAGCGGTTCTAGTTTTTGTTCCCTTAAAAGCCATATGCTCTAAAAAATGGGAAATGCCATTATTAGTTTCATTTTCATTGCGGCTTCCAGTATTAACAAAAACAGCAACCGATGCCGTTTCTACATCTTTCATATGATCAACTGCAACACGAAGCTTATTTGGAAGAATTGTGATTTTGTGTTTCATTTTTCTAAAGTTGTTTTGTTGATGTAATCATAAAATGTGTTGCTCCAATTGCAAAAATAAGAATTAAAATAATTCCAATAACAAATAAAATTGGAACTAGATATTCACAAATTTTTATACAATAAAAATATTTTATTTTTTAATGACGCATTGTATTTGAAATACATGAGGAGTTAAAAAATAAAATAACGCCAAATTTGACAGCAAAGTAGATTTACTATATCAAAGTTGCTCTAGCCGCAGCAAGCCTGGCAATTGGCACTCTATATGGTGAGCAGGAAACGTAATCTAAGCCAGTTTTGTGACAAAAATAAATTGAATTTGGATTGCCGCCATGTTCACCGCAAATTCCTAATTTTAGATTTGGTCTGGTTTTACGCCCTCTTTCAGTAGCTATTTTAATTAATTCGCCAACACCTTCTTGATCTAATTCAGCAAAAGGATCTTTTTCAAAAATTCCGGCTTTTTGATAATGTCCTAAAAAGTTTGAAGAATCATCTCGTGATAATCCAAAAGTAGTTTGAGTTAAATCATTAGTTCCAAAACTAAAAAATTCAGCTTCTTTAGCAATTTCACCAGCCATAAGTGCAGCGCGTGGCAATTCAATCATGGTTCCAACCATATATTGCAACTTAGTTCCGGTTTGTTTTTCTACCTTATGTTCAGTTTCAACAATCAATCTTTTTAGAATTTCTAACTCTCTTTTGGTAGCAACTAATGGAATCATTACTTCTAAAAGAACATCTTTTCCAGTTTCTTTTCTAACAGAAGAAGCTGCTTCAAATATAGCTCTAGCTTGCATTTCATAAATTTCTGGATAGGAAATTCCAAGCCTGCAGCCACGGTGGCCTAACATTGGATTTTCTTCCTTCAATTGCTGCATTCTTCTTTTAACATAGTCAATTTCAACATTGGCAGTTTTAGCAACTTCAGCGATTTCACTATCTTTGTGAGGTAAAAATTCATGAAGTGGAGGATCAAGCAAACGAATGGTAACCGGCAATCCAGCCATGATACGAAATATTCCTTCAAAATCTTTACGTTGCATCGGAAGTAATTTTGCTAAAGCTTTTTTGCGTCCTTCAGTAGTTTCAGATAAAATCATTTCACGAACTGCAATAATTCTATCTTCATTAAAAAACATATGCTCAGTCCGACATAAACCAATTCCTTCAGCACCAAAATCTCTGGCAGTTTGACAATCCAGGGCTGTTTCAGCATTAGTTCTAACTTTTAATTTTCTGATAGCATCCGCCCAAGACATAATAGTTTGAAAATCATCAGATAGGTTTGGCTTTAGCGTTGGAACTGAACCAAGAACCACATCACCTGTAGATCCATTGATAGTAATTAAATCACCTTCTTTAACTTTAGTTCCATTAGCAATAAAATATTTTCCGGCATAATCAATTTGAAGTCCACCTGCACCGCTCACACAAGGGGTTCCCATACCACGAGCAACAACTGCAGCGTGAGAAGTCATGCCACCACGTGAAGTTAAAATACC
>CAMDAI010000122.1 GCA_945888585.1 Rickettsia typhi
GGTTCTCCATCAACTCTAATTGCACAAATAAAATCGACAATATTTTTAAAGGCCAAAAAAAACTCAACTTTGCTTTTGTTTTTAGTAAATCCAGTAATTAAATAATTTAATTTATTATCGTGGTTTTTGGAATTTTTTGATTTAATCCAATCTGCCAAAATAAATGCTCCACCAACATTATGAGCGCCATCAATCCAAATTTCACTATCTTTATTTTTAAGTAATTTATTTAAATTATTATTTATCTTTTCAATTCGAGAAGGCCATTTTACCTGCTTTAATCCTAATGCAATTTGTTCCTGATTAATTTTAAAATTTTGAACAGTTAAAATTCCGGCAATTGCCAGTGCGGCATTTAGATATTGATGATTGCCTTCCAATGATGGTTGAGGAAGATTTTTAAAAATTTTGTCATGGTAAGAAAAATCAAAACTTTTATCGGAATTAATTTTAAAATTAAAATCATTTTCGGCATGAATTAAAGGAGCGTCAATTTCCAAAGCGTGAATTTCAAGCATTGCGCCTGCTTCTTGATTTTGCGGTGCAATAATTGCCGGAATATTTTTTCTCATTATATAAGATTTTTCAGCTGCAATCGCTGCTAAATTATTTCCTAAAAATTCAGTGTGATCAAGTGAAATAGAGGTAATGATTGTTAGAATTTTATTATCAATAATATTGGTGGCATCAACTCGGCCGCCCATGCCGGTTTCAATTAAACAAATATCCGCAGGGTTTCTTGAAAATGCTAAAATTGCTGCCATGGTTAATCCTTCAAAAAGTGATGGAAAAAAACCTTCACTTTCGCCTCTAATTTCTTCTAAGATTTCATATAAATAACCATCATCAATTGCATTTCCATTAATGACAATTCTTTCATTAACATGATGTAAATGAGGTGAAGTATAAATATGAGTTTTATAGCCAGCTGCTGTTAAAATACTTGCTAGAAAAGCTATTACTGAACCTTTGCCGTTAGTTCCGGCAACATGAATTAATGGCGGTAATTTATTTTGTGGATTGTCGAGCCGATTTAATATAGATCGGATACGATTTAAATTAAAATCCGCTGAAGTATTTTTATTGGGTATTGGCCAATGAGGAAGATAGACCATTTTCTATAAAACCTTGTGAAAAAATTAAGTTGTATTTGAATAAAAATTAAGTAACTTAGAACTCTTGAATTTCACTTCAAAAAGTCATTTAAAGAATACTATCAGTTATGACCAAGTCCATCTATAAATATTTAGCATTTTTAGTTGCTGGATTTTTCGTAAATAGTGCTGTTCAAGCGCAGCAGTTAAGATCGAGTGCTGATAATTTTTCCAATGCTCCAACTGTAACTGTTGGTGGTTATATGAATGCTTCCGCTGCTTTTAAAGGGCAAAGCGCTGCTTACGAAAAAGATCGCCTACCAGATGAAAAATTAACAAATGGTACTACTGATCCAACTAATCCGGGAACTCACAATCGAACTACTAGTACTGCTGATTTTACTAACGATTCTGAAATTTATATTAAGGCTGGTGGAATTAATGAATATGGCATGAAATATGGTGCCGTTGTACAATTAGAGGCTGATGTTAATAGTGATGGTTTAAAGCAAGGTATTAATGCTAGCAGAGCTTATATCTTTACTGAATCAATGTCTGGAAAATTTGAATTTGGTAATAATATTGGCGCCAATCAAAAAATGAAAGTTGGTCCGGATATTTTTGCCAGAGCGGCTGGCGGTATTAATGGTAAATATTTACAATTTATTAATTTGCCAATGCTGGCAGATAGTAGTCAATTATCTGCCGCTGATTTTCTTGGTACTTGCGCAGGATATCAAGTGGATAATAATGGTAATCCCGTTAATAATGCTGGTGCTAATTGTAGCAATGTTAAATTGCCAAGATTTATTTTGATTCCTCAGTCACCCATTGCTCATGGTGGTTATGCTAAAGGTTTTTATAATCGCAGTTATAACTATGCTACTGGTTATAATGGAGATCCTGACTATACTAATAGCGCCGCTAATTCATCTAACGGCTTTAATAAAAATAAAAATGATATGTCGCAATATCATGATGGTAGTTTTGGTCAATTAGAAAATGCTACAAAATTAAGCTATTATACTCCAAGAATTTCCGGATTGCAATTGGGTGTAAGTGCTACTCCTGATACTGGAAATAGAGGATCTTCAGCATCTATAACTGGTAATAATAGTGGTGATATTAAAAATGTTATAAGTTGGGGTATTAATTATTCTGATACTTTGGGTAATCTTGGTTTTGCTTTTTCTGTTAATGGTGAGAATGGTAAATATGAACAAACCAAAACTGCCACTACCCAAAGAAATGATTTAAATGCTTATGAGTTTGGTGCTATGGCAACTTTTTTTGGGTTTACAATTGGCGGATCTTATGGGTCATGGGGAAAATCAATGCAGCCAAAAACTGGTATTTATTCCTGCGATTATGATTCAAAATTAACTCTTGCAAATCAAACTTGTGCTAGTGCTGGTAATGCATTTAAAAATTCTAGCTATTGGACTACTGGTTTAGCTTATCAATTTGGTCCAGTTGCTGCCAGTATCACGACAATTAAGAGTCAATTTCAAAATAATGATTATGAGGCTGCTTCATTTGGTATTGATTACAGAATGGCTAAAGGTTTAATGCCTTATGTTGAAGTAACTCAATTTAAATTTACATCCAATAAGCCAAGCTATAATAATGACTCGGGAACAACTGTAGTTTCAAATGCTATTTTGGATAATGAAGGCTATGTTGTTTTGGCCGGCTTAATATTTAGCTTCTAAATCTCAATTTAAGGAAGTTACACATGAGTATTGCTGCACTCGATTCATATCTTTCACCTATAAAAGCTATCTTAGATCGTGATGGGGTAAGTGAAGTTTCAATTAATCAACCTAAAGAAGTTTGGATTGAAATTCGTGGCGATATGTCAAGAGAAGAGATTCTGCCTTTTGATGTTGAACATCTTAAATCTCTGGCCAGGTTAGTTGCTCAATCAACTGAACAAAGAATTAGTGAGGAGGAACCTTTACTTTCGGCAACCCTTCCCGCTGGATATCGTATTCAGATAGTTTTTCCTCCCGCCTGTGAACAAAATAAGGTGGTGATGTCTATTCGTAAGAAATCAAGTTTGAGATGGAATTTAGATGATTATGAAAAGATGGGTGCGTTTGAAAATGCAGCAACTGGTGAAATAGAAAATAAAAATGATTTAATTTTAATGAAGCTTTTAAAATTAGGACGAATTAAAGATTTTCTGGAACGAGCTGTTTTGTACAAAAAAAATATTATTGTTAGTGGCGGAACTTCAACTGGTAAAACAACTTTTACCAATGCAATGATTAAAGCCATTCCTCATGAAGAAAGGCTTATTACGGTTGAAGATGCCAGGGAAATTGATTTAGAAACTCATCCTAATCGAGTTCATTTACTGGCTTCTAAGGGTGGTCAAGGACGTGCTAAGGTTACTACTCAAGATTTAATTGAGGCTTGTTTAAGATTGCGTCCAGATCGTATCATTGTGGGAGAGCTTCGTGGTTCTGAGGCTTTTAGTTTTTTACGGGCAATTAATACTGGTCACCCAGGATCAATTTCTACTCTTCATGCTGATACCCCAAAAATGGCTATGGAACAATTGAAGTTGATGGTAATGCAAGCTGGTCTCGGAATGTCTCCTACTGAAATTTTTAGCTATATCAAGAATGTTATTGATATTGTAATTCAACTTAAGAGGGGAGAGCATGGTAAAAGATTTGTTTCAGAAATTTATTTTAAAGCCTATGAAGAAAGAAAAGGGCAGCATCATGTGGATCATCTTCAGGAGCAAACAATATCAAATCAACCAACTACTAAATAGCAATGGTTAATAGTGTGTTTTTTAAAAAGAAAAAAGATTTTTTTACTTTAGAAGAAGTTTTAAAAATTACTGAATCTAGGTTTGTAAATAAAAATCAAGATTTATCCGTAAAAATTTTGGGAGTTGCGCCTATTGATAAGGCTGGTCCTAGTGAAATTTCTTTTATTAATTCTGGCTCTTATGTAAAAAATTTACAAGATAGCAAAGCTGGTTTTTGTTTTTTAGAAGAAAAATATATTACCAAAGTTCCATCAAATATGATTGGACTCATTAATCCTAATCCTTATTTCGCATACGCTCAACTTTTACAGAATTTTTACGAATTAAAGGAAGAAAAAATTTCCGATATTTCATCAAATATTTCTCAAAAGGCAATAATAGAAAAATCAGCGATAATTGGTGCTGGAGCAAAAATAAAATCCGGAGTTTATATCGGACATAATGTTAAAATCGGAATTAATTGTTCTATTGGCGTCAATTCAGTGATTATGGATAATTGCCAAATTGGAGATAATGCAGTTATCAATCAATTAGCTTCGATTTCTTATGCTATAATTGGCAATAATGTTATAATTCATAATGGTGTTGCTATTGGCCAAGATGGATTTGGTTTCGCTCATAATAAAGGTGTAAATCATAAAATCTTACAGTTAGGAGCGGTGATAATTGGTGATAATGTGGAGATTGGTGCTAAT
>CAMDAI010000123.1 GCA_945888585.1 Rickettsia typhi
TTTATTAAACTAAATGCTCTACGTCTTCGCATAGGCAATAAAGCAAAAGCTAAATAAAATTTAAACAATGGCAAAAAAATCTAATTTATTGCTATTAATAATCCTAGGTGTTCTTTGGAGTAGTTTTGCTTTATTTACCAAGGTTTCTGCTGAAAATCTTTCTCCTTATTTTACGGCTTGGGCCAGATTAACTTTAGGTGGAAGTCTGCTTTATGTAGCTTGTATAATTTCTGGAAAAAAAATATTTGTTCCAGAAAATTTTAAAAAATATTTCCTCATTGGTCTTTTTAATTCAATTATTCCTTTCATATTATTTGCCTTTGCTTCCAGAAAAATTGACAGTGGAATTTTAGCTATATTAGATGGCACTGTTCCCATGTTTGAAGTGCTTTTGGTTATTTTAATTTTTAAGGAACGCATCAGCAAGAAAGCAATTTTTGGAGTTTTTTTAAGCATAATTGGTATTTTTCTAACCTCAACTCACCAAATCAAAATTGATAATTTTGAGATTTTGCCGATTATCATGGTTTTATTTGGAACCGCTTCTTATGCAGGAGCATCAATCTATATTGTTAAGAAATGTAGGGAAATTGATCCGATCATTAATGCTACCGGTAGTGTAATTATATCGGTTTTGCTTCTTTCTCCCAGTGTATTTTTTGTTGATTTTTCCGTTGTTTTTGAACCAAAAGTAGCTTTATCTTTAGTTGGACTAGGATTTATTTGTACCGGATTTGCTTATTTAATATTTTTTAAATTAATTACTGAAGAAGGATCAAGATTTGCCGTGAGCTCGGTTTTATTCATTCCGGTTTTTGGCGCTATATTTGGAGCAATATTTTTATCGGAGTCTCTCACCATTAATAAAATCTTGGGTTGTGTAATGATTCTTATTAGTATCGAATATATTCTTAATATTTCTTTCAAAGAATTTTTTACCGCTAAGCAGCAGCTTAATACAGGAATTAAAAAAACTAAAGTTGCAATTTTAATTTCCGGGCGTGGATCAAATATGCAGGCTTTAATTCGAGCTTGCAAAGATATTAATTATCCTGCTGAAATTGTGGTTATAATTTCTAATAAAAAAGATGCTTCTGGTCTAGAGATTGCAAAAAAAGAAGGCATTAAAACATTTTTTATTGATCATAAAAATTTTAAATTACGTGAGGAATTTGACGTTGAAATGACTAAAATTATCGAACAAAACAATTGTGAAGTTATTTGCTTGGCAGGTTTTATGAGATTGCTTTCGGCTCAATTTGTTAATCATTGGTTTGATCGTCTGATTAATATCCATCCATCACTACTTCCAGCATTTAAAGGGGCTGATGCGGTAGGAGATGCTCTTAAGGCTGGAGTAAAAGTTTCGGGTTGCACGGTGCATTTTGTTAGAGAAGAAATGGATTCTGGTCCAATTATTGGTCAGGCAGAAGTAGAGGTAAAAGAAAAAGATACTAAAGAAACTTTAGCTAATAGAATTTTAGAAAAAGAGCATGTAATCTATAAAGAAGCACTTGCACAAGTTTGTCAAAATCTATCAAAATTAAAAAAATAAAATGAATATTTTGCCTTTAATTATCTCTCCAGATCCATTATTATATAAAATTTCTGAGCCTGTTGAGAAAATCGATGCCGAATTACAAAAATTTATGGATGATATGTTGACAACCATGTATGCGGAACAAGGAATTGGTCTTGCTGCAGTACAAGTTGGTGTTTTAAAAAGAATTTTGGTAATGGATATTAGTTATCGTGCCGAAGGTTGTGATGATCATGGTTGTGGTCATGCTCATAATATCATTAATCAAAACCCACTTTTTTTAGTTAATCCAAAAATTATCAAGACATCAAAAGAAAAATCTGATTATTTTGAAGGATGTTTATCTTTTCCAGAAATTAGGGCGGATATATCTCGTCCTAAACAAGTAACTGTCGAATATTTAGATTATCATGGTAATAAGCAAATTATGGAAGTGGATGGAGTTTTAGCTACTTGTGTTCAACATGAGATTGATCATTTAAATGGTGTTACTTTTATAGATTATCTATCTAAGTTAAAACAAGAAATGGTCATTAAAAAAATGAAAAAACGTCAACAGTCATAATCAATGAATAAATTCAAATACAGAGCAATTAACAGTGAAGGTAAATATATAAAGGGTTCAATTGCGGCTGAAAATCAATCTGATTTGGAAGCTTTTTTAAGAGCATCAAGTCTTGAATTGGTTTGGTGTAAATCTGAACCTAAAAGCATTCTTAGTGCAATTTTTATTGATAGACCCAAAACTAAAGACATCATTACTTTATTTTCTCACCTAGAGCAGCTTGAGAGAGCGGGAGTTTCAATTATTGAAGCTATTGCCGATGTTCGTGACTCATCTGATTCACAATCAGTTAGAGCTATTATGCATGAAGTATATGAATCGGTAAAAAATGGTAGTCTATTTTCTGAAGCAATCGCTAAACATCCCAGAATTTTTGATCCAGTATTTGTTGGATTAGTATCTGCTGGAGAAGAAACTGGTAATCTAAATGATGCATTTGTTAGTATCATTGAGCATTTAAAGTGGAGTTATGAAATGAAACGAAAAACTGTTAAGGCAATTCGTTACCCAGCTTTTAGTATGGTTATGATGTTTGGAGTGCTTTGGGTTATGACTACAATTGTAGTTCCAAAAGTTACTGCCTTTTTACTTGATCAACAAATTGCTCTTCCTTTTGCCACGAGATCTCTAATTGGTTTTTCTAATTTTATCCAGTTTAAATCTTGGCTAATCGCAATTTGTATTATTGGTTTTATCATTATTTATAAAATTCTTTATAAGGTTCCGGGAATTAATGTTAAGATAGATGAATTTAAACTATATATTCCAGTCTTTGGTAAAATTCTAGTTAAGCTTGATATTTCAAGATTTTGTCACTTTTTTGCTATGACTTTTAAAAGCGGTATTGGGATTTTGGATTGTTTAGAAGCAGCTAAAGGATCGGTATCTAATCTTGCCATTAAGCAAAGTATTGATATGGTTAAGCAACGGGTATCGGATGGTCAATCCTTAGCTAAATCAATTGTTCTTAGTGGTTATTTTCCAACTTTAGTTTCCAGAATGTTTAAGGTTGGCGAAGATAGTGGAAATATGGAATCAGCTTTAAAAAATGTTAGATTTTTCTATGATCAAGAAATCAATGATTCCATTGATAAAGCAATTGGAATGATTCAACCAGCTTTAACGATTATAATGGGTGGAATGATGGCCTGGATTACTATTGCAGTATTTGGACCAATATATGCAACCTTTGATAAGTTGTAGTTTTTTTGGAGGCCGGGGACGGAATCGAACCGACGATAAAGGCTTTGCAGGCCTCTGCATTACCACTTTGCTACCCAGCCGGAAGTTAAATGGGATGCAAATTTTAATTACAAAAAATATTATTACAAGTACTCAGCTCTAAAAATGATCAAACAGATCGTAAAAAACGTACCAGATAAGGAAGAATTATCCAATTACTTAACTCAAGTAAAAGCTGCTAAGGATTGGCTAAAAAATCAGATTAAAGCTAATAAAATAGCTCCTCTCAATATTGCATTTAAATCTGATGATTTATTGGAAATTCAGAGTTTGACCGAGTCTGTTTTAAAAAATTTTAAAAGAATAGTAATTTTAGGTGTTGGTGGTTCTAGTTTGGGAGGAAAAACCTTAAATGCAATTGCCAATAATTCTTCTGTGAAGATTGATTTTTTAGAATCAATTGATGGAAATACTATAGCTAAAAAGTTAGATGAAATTGACTTAAGAAATAGTTTTTTTGTAGTTATTAGTAAATCAGGTGAAACCATTGAAACCATATGTCAAACTTTAATTATAATTGAAAAATTCAGAGAAAATATTGGCAATGATTTTTCTAAAAATTTTATTTTTATCACGCAAGACAAAAATAATAATATTGCTAGAATAGCTGAAGAAATTAATGCTAAAACTTATTACCATCCAAGTGATATTGGTGGTAGATTTTCATATTTAACTATTGTTGGATTGCTACCGGCAGCCTTTGCTGGTCTTGATTTGTCTAAAATTAGAAATGGTGCAAAAAATTTGCTAAATAATTTTTTAAATAGCAATTTAGAAGAAGATTATATTAGTAAAATATGCTCTATTCAGCTCTATTTATTTGATCAAGGTTTCTTTAGTAATGTAGTTATGCCTTATATTGATACCCTTAAAGATTTTACTGATTGGTATCGTCAATTATGGGCTGAATCTTTGGGAAAAAATGGTTTTGGATCAACTCCGATTAATTCAATGGGAACTGTTGATCAACATAGCCAATTGCAGCTTTATTTGGATGGTCCCAAAGATAAGTTTTTTACTTTTATTACCAAAAAAACTCATAAAGTAGATTTTGTTATTTCTGATGTTAAAAATTGTCCAACCAGATTTGGCGGTAAAAAATTAAGTCAAATAATGGAAATTGAGCAAAATACTACTATTGAAATTTTAGATAAACAAAATCTTCCAATCAGGGTTTTGGAAATTAATGAGCTAAACGAAGAAAGTCTGAGTGCTTT
>CAMDAI010000124.1 GCA_945888585.1 Rickettsia typhi
TTGATACTACAATTGGAGTTAATTCAGCCTTAAGAATTGCTTTGGCAATATCAATTGTCCCTCGTTCCACGCCTCCCATATTAAGGCTAGGAAGAATTTGCATAACAACAGATTGTTTTTTAATTTCTGACATTTTTATCTATTTAACAAAGATATTTTCAACTATGATAGTTTCGTCTCTTTTTGGACCAGTTGAAATAATGCCAACTTTAATTCCACAAAGTGATTCAATTTTTTTAATGTAATCCAGAGCTTTTTTAGGAAGATTATTAACTGATTCTATTCCTACAGTGCTTTGTTTCCAGCCCTCAAATTCTTCATAAACGGGTTCAATTTTTTCTTGAAGGTGAATAGCACTAGGTAAGTAATCATAAATTTTACCATCGATTTTATAACCAATACAAATTTTTATTTTTTCTAATTTATCCAAAACATCTAGTTTGGTTAAGGCTACATACTTAGCAGAACAAAGTTGAATTGATTGTTTAACTAATGCAGCGTCAAACCAGCCACATCTACGATTTCTACCAGTTACAGTGCCAAATTCATTTCCTTCAATTCTTAAAAATTCTCCAATTTCATCATTAAGTTCGGTAGGAAAAGGGCCAGAACCAACTCTGGTAGTATAAGCTTTTAAAACACCAACGGTTTTATCTAAAGCATCAATTCCCAGACAGCTTCCTAAACCAATTTGAGCAGCAACAGTATGAGAAGAAGTTACAAAAGGATAAGTTCCAAAACTAACATCCAAAAGAGCCCCTTGAGCTCCTTCAAACATAATATGTTTAAATTTTTGTAACTTAAGTGCAATTTCAAAAGCTGGTTTACTATATCTTAAAATTTTATCTTTGATTGAATTCAGTTCTTCTAGAATTTTATCGATTGATATTTCTGCAACGCCAATACCACGACGCAAAATATTATGATAAAAAAGCATATTTTCTAGACGGTCTTTTAAAACCACTTCATCAGATAGATCGCAAACTCTAATTGCTCTTCTTCCAACTTTATCTTCATAAGCCGGACCAATACCACGTCCGGTAGTACCGATTTTTTTATTGCCCTTTTTTTCTTCTAAATATTGATCAAGTTCTTTGTGAATAGAAAGAATTAAACAAGTATTATCGGCAATATTTAAGTTGTTTTCGTCTACAATAATTCCATTCTTGCTAATAACTTCAATTTCAGAAAATAAAGCAATTGGATCAACCACAACACCACTACCAATTACAGCTAATTTTCCCCTGATAATTCCTGATGGAAGTAAACTTAATTTATAGACTTTGTCATTCACCTTAATGGTGTGTCCAGCATTATGTCCACCTTGAAATCTAATAACGGCATCACAAGATTCTGATAAAAAATCAACAATTTTTCCTTTTCCTTCATCACCCCACTGCAATCCGATGATCGCTATATTAGTCATATAGTATTAATATTTAATTATTAGGATTTTTTTCGATTAAGGTCTTTTAAAAAATCAACGCTACCAAGCTTTTTGCTAGTAAAATATTTACTGCAATATGGGCAAATGACATGATCTTTCTCGCCCATATTTAGATATACTAAAGGATGGCTTGATAAACCTTTGGTGCCGTCACAACTAATTTTTTTAGAGTCAACAAAAACTATCTCTACTGGGCCCATAAAAATAAATAATCGGATCTTGATTTTTGGTATTAACTGGTTACTTTTTATCGTAAAAAAAGTTTTTGAAAGTTATTCTAATAGTAAATTTAATGCAAGCAAGAAAATCAATTTTTATCGCGGTAATTTTTTCCGCCATTTTTAATCTATTTATATCTGAATCAAGAGCAGCTTTTAGTCAGAATTTTCGTGATACTAATAACGCATCAGAAGTTAAGGTGATAGGTAGTTACTATCAGGATAAAAATGATATAAATCGTCTAATTTTGGGCTTTTCTTTTAAAATTGCTGATGGTTGGAAAATTTACGGTAATGATGATTCTGGATTTGGTCAACCACCAAGTTTCGATTTTAAAGGATCTACCAATATTAACGTTGATAAATTTAATATAATTTGGCCAGAACCAATTAAAACCGAGGAATCGGTTGGTAATGAGGTAATTAATTTTTCTATTTATAAAAAAGATGTGGTTATTCCGGTTGAAGTGGAAGTTATTGATACAAATTCTACTACCAATTTAATAATTAATTTAAGTTATGCCTTATGTAAGGATGTTTGCATTCCGGTTTTTCAAAGTATAAATCTTGAAGTCCCGCCTCTTCATAGCGACCCTGAATCTTTGCGCTTAATTCAGAAATATTTAGATACAAAAACTATTATTGCTGATTCTGCTATATCTGAAATGCCGGAGGTTTATGGAAAAATTACCATGACACTTTTTCATATATTGATAGTTGCCTTTATTGGTGGATTAATTTTAAACATTATGCCCTGCGTTTTACCGGTATTGTCAATAAAATTACTGAGTGTTATTAGTCATGCTGAATCAAGTACTTCAAGAATAAGACTAGCTTACGCCTCAACAACTGTTGGAATTGTTGCTTCATTTTTAGTATTTGCCGGAATTACTTCGGTTTTAAAGTTTTTTGGTAATTCTTTTGGTTGGGGTTTACAATTTCAAAATCCATATTTTTTAATTTTTTTAATTGTGGTTTTAACTTTATTTTCGGCGGTATTGCTCGATGAACTGGTAATTAATATCGGTTATAATTTAATTTCTTTTTTAAATAATAAAATTTCTAGTTTGGAAAAAGCTCCTGAAGCTGATATAGTTAATGCTGATGGAATTAGTTATGATGTTAGTGCCTATCACCATAAGTCAAAAATTATTATACCAAATTTTCTCTCAGGTGTTTTGGCGGTGTTACTTGCTACGCCTTGTTCTGCACCATTTTTAGGAACTGCTATTTCCTTTGCCTTATCCCAAAATGCTTCTCAAATATTTTTAATTTTTACAGTAATGGCTTTAGGTCTAGCTTTTCCTTATTTTATATTAATTGCCTTTCCGGGATTATCTCGTTTATTTCCACGTCCTGGCAATTGGATGAATGTGGTAAAGAAAGTGATGGCGGGACTCTTACTCGCCACGGTTATTTGGTTGATTTATATATTGGCTGATAATATCGGTGTTTTAGCTTCTTATTTAATTGCTTTTTTAGCTGTTTTTATCTTGGCAATTTTAAAAATAAATTTAAGCAATAAAGCCAGAACTATTTTTCTAGGAATTGTAATATTATCGATGTTTATATTACCATCTAAATTAATGGATCTCTCTAAAATTCATGAAAGAAAATACGATGAATTATGGATAAAATTTGATCCGTCTAAGGTAAGTGAACTGGTAAGCGAAGGAAAGGTTGTGGTAATAGATATAACTGCCCAGTGGTGCATTACTTGTAAGCTAAATAAATCTTTAGTTTTAGAAAATGCAGAAGTGGTAGCCAAATTAAAAAGCGATGGTATAGTGGCCATGCGCGGTGATTTAACTAAGCCGGATGAAAAAATTCTAAATTTTATGCGTTCTCATAATCGCTATGGAATTCCGTTTAATATAGTTTACGGACCAAATGCCAAAAATGGAATTCTAGCTGGTGAATTATTAGATAAATCAAGTCTTATAGAAGCAATTGAAAAAGCCAAATAATTAAAAAATGAAAGAAATAACAAAATTAGGTTTAATTGAAACCGTTACCGCTCTTAAAAATAAAGAATTTTCATCAGTTGAACTAACTAATTCTTATATCAAAAATATCGAGGATAATCGCAAATTAAATGCTTTTGTAACTGATACCTTTGATTTGGCAATTGAGAGGGCAAAAAAATCTGATGCTAAAATTACAACTGGAAATGCCGGAATTTTGGAAGGAATTCCTTTGGCAATTAAAGACTTATTTTGCACTAAAGATATACGCACCACTAGCTGTTCTAAAATTCTGGAAAATTTTGTTCCGCCTTATGAATCAACAGTTACTGAAAAATTATGGAATGAAGGTGCGTTGATGCTGGGGAAATCTAACATGGATGAATTTGCAATGGGTTCGGCCAATATTACCAGTTCTTTTGGTCCGGCAATTAATCCATATAAAAGAAAAAACGATGAAACCGATTTAGTTCCAGGCGGTTCTTCTGGTGGTTCAGCAGTTGCGGTTGCGGCAAATTTATGTGTGGCAGCAACCGGTTCAGATACAGGTGGTTCAGTGCGTCAACCCGCGTCATTTACTAATATTGTTGGAGTAAAGCCAACTTATGGCAGATGTTCACGATATGGTATGATTGCTTTTGCTAGCTCGCTTGATCAGGCAGCAATTTTTACTAAAAATGTTCGTGATTCGGCATTATTGTTAAAAACAATTTCGGGATATGATTCTAAAGATTCAACTTCTATGAATAAACCAGTCCCTGATTTTGATAAATTAATTAATAGCAATATTAAAGGTAAAAAAATCGGTATTCCTAAGGAATATCAGGTAGAAGGCATGAATAAAGATGTATCTAAATTATGGGAAAAAGGAATTGCTA
>CAMDAI010000125.1 GCA_945888585.1 Rickettsia typhi
TCATCTCTTGGGTAAGATTCAAGTGTCGACATTAAATATTTAGCATTATAGCTTCCCTTAGAAAAACCAGAATTTTCAATGATTTGACTAATTTTTTTACGAATTATTGGAATCAAATTAGCACTTTGATAATAAACTGATGACGTAAACAACCCAACAAAACGATATTCACCGACAACCTTTCCAGATTTATCAAATTTTTGTACCCTAATTCTATCAACGTTAGCAATCCTATGAATCAAAGATTTATAACGTGATTTAACTATTTCGACTAAATAAGGATTTTTAACCGAATGACAGATTTCGTCAGAACTTAAACTAAAAGGATGTGGTCGAATATCGTCATATTGACTACGACCAAGCCCTAATCTACTACCATCTACTTCTTCCAATAAATATTCACCATTTTTTTCTCTAATATCATATTCTAAGCAAGCAAAAAATATAAAATTATTATTAATAATCCAATCAACGAAGCCCTCAATTTCTTCTAAATCTTCTCCGATTTTGGCATTGTTAAGCTGCTTTTTTGAAAACTCAGCAACTGTTGTAATTTTTTTCCAATCATCAACAATGATGCGAACGGTTTCTAATATTTTAGTAAGATCATTTTCTAAATTTTTTATTTCATTTTTTGATGAAATATGAGATAAATGAATTTGAATTACAGATTCCTTCGGAAGATTATCGGAATCAGATAAATTTAATAATTCTCCGTCTTTATCTCTTGCAACCGAATAAACTGGATGAAGAATATTTTTAATTTCAATATTTAATTTTTCAAAATGGATGATGACTGAATCCAATAAGAATGGCATATCATCATTAATTATATCAACTATAGTACAACTAGAATCAAATCCATCAGGATCAACTGATGGATTATATAATTTAATTTTTGGCTTGTTTTTTGGCTTGTTAGAAAAGAACTCAAAACTTGATAAAGCAAGGTAAAATAACTCATCTTTAGAATAATCAACAAAATCAAAAGAATAAGTTTGAGAATAAAATATCTTTAGATATTCATTAAATAAACTCTTAGAAGTAATCTTCTTCTTTGAAGAAAAGCTAGATAACTCCTGAATAATTTTTTCCATTTTTTTCATAAATCACTCTTAATTTTATCCGATCTATTTTTTTACCATGATCGCTACCATCTGCCTACCTTCCATTTTAGGAAAGCTTTCAAATTTAGCATGTTCCTGAGTATCAGTTGTAATATTCACCATCATTTGTTCGGCAAGCTCCAAATGAGTCATTTCTCTTCCCTTCATCTTAATCGAAACCTTTACCTTGTCACCTTGATTAACAAATTTAATAATTTGCTTCATCTTAACATCGTAATCACCTTTACCAATGTTGATTGAAATCTTCACCTCTTTAGTTTCAACTACTTTTTGTTTCTTTTTAGAATCACTAGCTTTTTTTTGTAGTTCGTATTTCATTTTACCAAAACTAGCAATTTTACATACCGGAGGTTCAGTATTGGGAGAAACTTCAATTAAATCCAAAGAAGATTCTTCCGCCAGTCTAATTGCTTGCTGTGGCGGCATAACTCCAAGCATTTTTCCCGTTTCATCAATAACTCTAACTTCTTTTGCTTTTATCTGTTCGTTAATTCTCAGAGATTTTTCAAAACTTTGCTGCACAATAAATATTTTTAAAAATTAATTTAATAAAGGATGAGTTGTCTACGATAAGCCCTGCTATTTAAATTTCAAAGATTTTCTAGAACTGATAAGTATAAGAAACTAAAATACCAATTAGAGATGCATTATATCCATCTTCTTTAAGTCTCATTCTGGTTACATCTACACTAATATTATTTCTAAATTTATACCCTGCAGTTACTTGAACTTGATAATCTGCAACATTACCATAGATATTTTTTTGTCTAATATCTCGACCAATCCTTGATATAGAGCCTGTCCAACTATTATATTTTCCGATTAGAGCTAAAGTTGTATAAAGGGCATTTCGATCAATCTCTCCAGCCATATTGTTAATTTTAGCTACTTCCATATATGGAATAACATAAGTATTAAACCCAACTGGAATTGTATATTCTAGTCCACCAGCATAACCACTTTGATCACCCCTATTTTGAATACTACCAGCTGTCAATTTACTATAACCCAAATTATAGGTTAAATTCGCCACATCAAGAAAATCCTTACCATCAATTGAAATAACATATGAAGATAAACTAGAGGTGTTACCAGCAACACCATCAGACACTGATTCTTTCTCTCTTTTATTGAGAGCGGTAGAACTTAAGCCAGACACATCATTAAAAAATCCACTCAAAGTTATTTCACTCTTTTCCAAAATAGCAGTTCCTCCTACCCCGATCTTTTCTCTTAATTCATAATCTCTAGTAAAATCAGAAGTAAAAATTCCTATCTTCTTATCTCTTTTCCAAGCTGTACCAAAGGCCGGATTAAATTTACCAAAGAAAAATTTCATATCATCGTTTTGAAACTCACCTTTCAATTGCTCTACCAATAAATCTTCATGACCAAACTGAATACAGCGATGATTTTCAGAAAGAATCTCTCTAAATCTTTCTGGTCTGGAACTATCTCTATTATAAAATGGACTAATTCTCCAGTTAGTTTTAACTGACCAATTATTATTAACATTGAGTGAAAAAGCAGGTTCAATATTAATCGATGAATAATCTTTTGAAATATTATCCTTATTGCTTGACATCAAGAGATCACTTCTTGATTCAAATAGAACTTTTCCAGAAATGTTTGGATATTGATCATCTTTCGCAAAAGAATTACTTATAAACGAAGCCACACCAATAACTAAAAATATTAAAAAAAACAAAATCGTAGAAAATGAAGAGATAATTTTATTGGTAATCATTTTTATATGAATTTTTTAAAACAAATCTAAGATAATGGAAGCTCAACTGATATAACCGTTCCTATGTCTAATTCGCTTTCGATTAAAACAGATCCATTATGTAATTCAACAAAATATTTAGTTAAAAATAATCCAATTCCAGTTCCAGAAACCAAAAGAGTATTTGCCGCTCTAAAAAATTTCTTTCCAATATTAGGTATATCATTTTTAGGAATTCCGATACCACTATCGGCAACTTTTAAAATCAATTTTTTATCTTGTAAAAATCCATTTATTTTTACCGAAGAGTTATTTCTTGAATATTTTATAGCATTAGTAATGATGTTGCTAAAACAATGATCTAATAACTTTTGATCACCATTATAAATCTCAGGAAAATCTGAAATATCCGCCGTTATAGTAATTAACTTATCATTAGCTAAAGTATGATTACGTTCAATAATATCAGCTATCAAAGCTTTAATGCTAAAATCTTGTTTATTTAATGTAATATCACCATTGTCCATTTCCAGTTTAGATAAGTTTAATGTACTGTTAATTAAACCATTCATTCTAATTACTCCATTTTTGATTTTAGCCAGAGCTTTCTCAATCGACACATCAATTGTCCCTTGCCCTTGGGTCTTCAATTTTCTAGATAATAATTCTCTAGTGCTATCAATTATTTGCAATGGAGTTTTAAATTCATGAGAAACAATAGTCACAAAATTATTTTGCATTTGACGCATTTCTTTTTCTTGCTTCAAAGCTTTTTTAAGTTCTTGAGTTTTAACAATCAGATTTTGATTAGAAATTAAAACCTTTGTAATTGAAAAAGATCGATCAACAGCAATCGAAAACTGGTTAGCTATCATTTCTATTAACTCAATTTCTTCTGTTGTCCAATCTCGAACTGATGATTGATGAATAAATAATCCACCATTAATTTGGCTATTAAAAGCGGTCACTACTGATATTTGTGCTACAATGTCATAAGACAAACAAATATCACTAACCTTTTCAAATCTAAGGTCGTTTCTCACATTAGAAGAAGAAAATATGGCATTACCTCTTCTTTCTTCTAAATTAAAATTATTGGATAGCTCATGATGAAAACTAATATAGCGAGAAATTGCTTCAAGAGTTTCCTCTCCTTTCTCATTTTTGGTAATTGATTTAGATTTACCATCATCATACTCAACAACAAAATCTATTTTATCCTCATTGAAATCATAAAAAATACAACGATCGATCTTTAAATGATCAAAAACAATTTTAGCAATATCATCAGCAACTTCCTTAATGGCTAAATCACATGCTATTAAATTACTAATTTGATGCAAAACTCGCTCATTTTGTATAGCTCTATCTAGATTATGAGTTAATATTTGAATGGTACGCTCTTCAGACTGATCTTCAATTGCTAATAATTCTTCAAAAATAAAAGTGCAGTATAAATTATCCCCAATTTTAAAATCACTGGGAGTAAAAATAATTTTAAAATCACCAATTTTCTTAGTACTGTATGGATAATTAATAGATATGTTTGAAATAGCTGGATGAAAAGTTTTAATTGCTTTTAACAAATTACTATACTGCATTTGAGAATCAGAAATATAACCCAAATC
>CAMDAI010000126.1 GCA_945888585.1 Rickettsia typhi
CCTTTGAAAAACTTGGGCTTCCGGCGATTAATGGTAAAATTGATACTGGTGCTAAAACCTCTTGTCTACATGCTTTTAACATTGAGCCATTTTCTAAAGATGGAGTTGATTATGTTAAATTTGATATTCATCCCTTGCAAAAAAATAAAGATGTGGTACGTAGCTGTCAGGCAAAAGTTGTGGATTATCGTTATGTTTCTGATTCTGGCGGAAAAAAAGAAAAGCGTTATGTAATTAAATCACCGCTTAAAATTGGTAAAAAAACTGTTGTTATCGAAATCACGCTTGCTAACCGTGATACTATGGCCTTTCGTATGCTTCTTGGAAGAGAAGCAATTAAAAAAGCTAAAATGTTAGTAGATCCTTCTAAATTTTTTCTTCAAGGCAAATTAAAAAGAAGCAAGGTTTCCAAGCTTTATAAAAAAATAAATAATTTATGAGTAAAATAGTTCTTTTAGCCTCAAATCCAAAATTATATTCTAATCAGAGATTGATGGAGGAAGCCATAAAAGCTGGTCATGAAATTGAGTTTGTTAATATTAAAGATTGTCATTTATACATCTCCAAAGGAAAGCCAGAAATTTATTTAACCGATGGCAGAAAATTAGAAAATATTGATGCGGTAATTCCAAGAATTAGGCCGACTATGACTTTTGCCGGAACTACAATTATCAGACAATTTGAGATGATGAATATTTATTGCTTAAACGGATCTTTATCAATTACTGGATCAAGAGATAAATTACATAGTTTACAATTATTATCACGTGGTGGTGTTGATATTCCAATCACCGGATTTTCTCATTCAACTTATGAAACTAAACATTTAATTAAAATGGTTGGTGGTGCGCCATTAATTGTTAAGTTGCTTGAAGGAGCTAAGGGAATTGGAGTAGTTTTGGCCGAAACCGGTAAAGCGGCAGAAAGTGTGATTAATGCTTTTAGAAGTTTAAGTGCTCATATATTGGTACAAGAATATATTAAGGAATCTAAAGGAAGAGATATCAGATGTTTTGTGATTGGCAATCAAGTAGTAGCGGCAATCGAAAGACAGGCTGAAGAAGGAGAATTTCGTGCTAATATTCATTTGGGTGGCAAAGCTAGAATGATTGAAGTAACTGAAGAAGAGAAAAAAATTGCAATTAATTCAGCAAAAATCATCGGTTTAGATATTGCCGGAGTTGATTTGGTTAGGTCTAATAGTGGGCCAAAAGTTTTAGAAGTGAATTCTTCACCAGGTCTGGAAGGAATTGAAACTTCAACCGGTATTAATGTTGCAGGGAAAATAATGGGATTTATTAATGATAAAATAAGATGTAATAGTTTAAATTGTTAGAATTTTAACTGTTAGAAAACACAGAGTGTCAGATCAAATTTAAACTATTACAAATTAGATTTTATTTTTGATTGTGATCTTTGTGATTCTTTTTAAATTCTTCCATCTTTTCTTTCATTTTTCCTTGATGAAGTTTCAATTCTTCTTCAGTAATTTTTTTGTTATGATCTGCATCAATTTCACTAAATCTTTTATCACTAGATTTACTCCATTCAGCTTTAGTAATAACACCATCATTGTTAACATCCATTTCTTTCATCATCATTTTTCTCATCATAGTTTTATCTTTGTGATGAAAAGGATTACAACAAGCGGTAACTGAAAACAAAAGGGCTGCAGAAGCAATTAATAATTTTTTCATAATATATAATATTGTTTAACGATTAATAAATTTAATAAATTGTTAATCAAATTGAATTAAATTGTCTTTAATTTTTTGATATAATTTTAACAATGAATCATAGTTAGAGTATATCTTTAATTTTAGATAAAAATACAACCAATCTAAATTAGATATGAATTGGCCTCTTATCAACTGCCAAGCAAGCCTCTTTAACCGCTTCATTGTAAGTTGGATGGGCATGACAAGTTCTAGCCACATCTTCAGCACTGCCACCAAATTCCATGGCAACCACAATTTCATGAATCATATTTCCGGCTTCTCTACCAATAATATGAGCTCCTAAAATACGATCAGTTTTAGCATCGGCTAAAATCTTTACAAAACCTTGATCATCAAAAGTGGCTCTGGCTCTGGAATTAGCCATCATTGGAAATTTTCCAACATTATAGGTTATTCCTGCCGCTTTTAATTCTTCTTCGGTTTTACCAACTGAAGCCACTTCCGGATAAGTGTAAATTACACTTGGAATCACATCATAATTAACGTGGCCCGCCTTTCCTGCAATAATTTCTGCAACTGCCATTCCTTCATCTTCAGCCTTATGAGCCAACATTGGACCAGTGGTTACATCACCAATAACATAAATATTATCCACATTGGTTTTTAAATGATGATTCTCAATAAATCCTCTTTTATTTGGAATAATTCCGACATTTTCCAAACCTAAATTAGCAGTATTTGGCCTTCTGCCAATTGCCACCAAAACCACATCAGCATTAAGCTTTTCTTTCTTACCATCAGCTACATCTTCTACTTCTACAACCGCACCAGACTTTTCTTTTTTAACCGAAACAACTTTGGTTGATAAACGGAATTTAAAACCTTGTTTCTCCAAAATTCTTTGGAATTGCTTTGACACTTCACCATCACTTGCAGGAGTAATTTTATCCAAAAATTCCACCACTTCAATTTCTGAACCAAACCTGCCCCACACTGAAGCCATTTCTAACCCAATAACGCCAGCACCAATTACAATTATTTTTTCTGGAACTTTTTCTAAATCCAGCGCACCAGTTGATGAAACAATAACTTTCTCATCAATTTCCACACCTGGCAAAGGCGTAACTTCACTACCCGTTGCGATCACAAAATTCTTGGCTGAAATAGTTTCTTTTGAACCATCTTCACGAGTCACTTCCAGCTGATTTTTATTCAAAAATTTTCCAGCACCAACCAAATAAGTAACTTTATTTTTCTTAAACAACCCAGCAATTCCAACAGTTAGCCCGGCAACAATTTCATTTTTATTGGCAATCAATTTTTTAACATCAATTTTTGGTTTAGAAACTGTAATTCCTAACTTTTCAAATGAATGTTCAGCATCATGAAATTTATGGGAAATTTCCAAAAGCGCTTTGGAAGGAATACATCCAACATTCAAGCAAGTTCCCCCAAGAGTTTTTCTCTTTTCCACACAAGCAGTTTTAAGCCCCAATTGTGCCGCACGAATCGCCGCCACATAGCCACCCGGCCCACCACCAATAACTACTAAATCAAAATTTTGTTCTGTCATATTTTTATTTTATTTTTAATAATAATTGTAACGCCAAAGCTGGCATTGTTTTTAGAGTCTCGAAGGAAATAACTTGTAGATTAGATTTGATTTTATTCCACAAAGTGTCATTTTTCATAGACTCTAACAACTTAGTACCTTCAATTGTTAAACAATAATTTGTTAGTACAAATGTAATACTGTTATTATGATTTATAGCAAACCCTGGCTTTCCACTTATAGATCCTAAATCTAATAAATTTTGAATATGCTTAATAAATTTATCAAACTCATTATGTCTAGGATTATCGCAATCTACAGTTGACGTACATTGAATTGGCAATTCTAATTTTTGTAACAACAAAAAGCTATTCATCTGGCTAAATTCATGATCTTCGATAGTTTGCAAAATCAGCCTTAAATAATCCAAATCTAATTTCATTTATTTTTCTCCAAAATTTCTTTTACCTGTTTTTCCAATTCCGGAATATGATTTTTAACTACATTCCAAACGGCAGAATAACTAACACCAAAATAGCCATGAATTAATAAGTTTCTGGTATCAACAATATCAAGCCACGGAACTTGTTTATTTTTAGCTTTTAAGCTAGAAGAAATTTTTGAAGCCGCTTCTCCAATTATTTCAATTCTTCGCACCACCGCATCACATATTATTTCATTTTCTAAAAACCCATCCTCATCTTTTATTACTTTAACATATGATTTAATTCTACCAATTGATTCAATGATATGCTCGAGATACATCAAATCATTTTTCATATTGCAACTACTTCTTTAAAAATTTTATCTTTTAAAAATTTGCTGACACTATCTTCCAAAATAATATCGGTTTTTCTCTTGAGTAATTTTTCAACTTCTCGCTTAAATCTAACTATTTCAAATAATGAGACGCCTTTGCCTTGACTAACCAAAAAATCAATATCGCTAGTTTTTTTTTCTTCGCCCCGCACAACCGAACCAAAAACTCTAATGTTGGAAACGCCATATTTAGAGGCAATTTTCAGTATTTCATTTCTTTTTGATTTTAATTCATCAATTAGTTTGGCCATATTTTTAAATTACAAATCTAATAATAATCTTCTTGGATCTTCCAACAATTCTTTCACTCTAACCAAAAAAGTCACCGCTTCTTTACCATCAATAATTCTGT
>CAMDAI010000127.1 GCA_945888585.1 Rickettsia typhi
AGCCATTATTTAATGCTGCTTCTTCAGCAGATTTAATTGATTGAGAAAAAGGAAAGTTATTTATTATTATACAGTTTTGGGTAGTAGTTATTTTATTTCCGTTGGAATCAACACCTTGAACTGCCCCCAATTTTTAAAATCTTTCTCCCTTCTAAATTTATAAGTTTTGACAAATAATATGATTTTATAGAATAATCTTTATCTCTAATTCAGTCATAAATGCTATGCTTGCAAGAAAATTGTAATATGGTTTCCAATTATCAACAAAGTATCTTTTGCTTGTCTTACAACAAGGTAGAAATGTACTTTACAATATTTAGCCCAATGTTTTCTAGGTTTATAATCTTTAGTATTGTTTTTTTGTATCCCGTTTTTGTTCTTGCTGATAGCAATTTTATAAAAGATATCAAGAGTGAAAAGTTTTTCAGAAATCATGATATTTCATTATACGGGGTATCGTGGACAAATTATCTTCTCAATGCAAGTACTAACAAAACTGATGGGTTTAAAAATCAGTTGTTTATGATTGGTATTAGTATTGATGATGCAAAAAAAACAAAATTTGTACTGGGCACGTTGAAGAATAATTATGATAACAATTGTTTCGTTATCGGAGCATCTAGAGATTGGATTAAAATCAATTGACTATCCTTAGCTGCCAATATTTGTGAATAAAGAACTATCAGCATTGTTAAAGCTATAATTTTTTTCATTTAATGGAGTAATTAATTTTCAAAGGTAAATACATATGCCTCAAGCCCAGCTTCAGAGCTTGTAAATAGAACATTCACAAAAAATATAAATATCAAAGGATATACCTACCCTTGCTTAATCTGTTTTGTCTTATTGAATCAAGTTAGAATATTTTTGATATATTCTACTTAGATGAATATTTACTATTACTTATTATGATTTTTTAGCCAATCAAATTATTGCATCTATGTTGCCAATAATATTTTTACAAAAAAAATACTTATAAATATTAGAAATCATTAGAATTGATAAACATAAGCAGAAATTTTTAAACTAGAATTAACACCAACATGCATAAATTTCATGTCTAATTTTTACAACAACCAAACCACAATAAGCGGAATTTACTATAATTTTGGCTTGTTAGAATTTTAAGATTTACAAAATTAAAAGATTGAACAAAAAATTGTTGAAGTTTATCAAAATTTTCCTGCAAAGTTTTTTGGGTAATTAATTTAGTATTGTTATCCATTCTTGCGAGGGTTTGCTTACCTAAAGGCATAGTGACCATTTTTTTATTATCTTTCTCAAGCTTAATTTCCGCACTATTTTTTAGAGCAAAATAATTGTAAGCAAAAATATTTGCTTGGGCAAAAAGCACTATCAGTAAAGCAGAGGATGATTTTATTTTTTTCATATAGAGACCCGAATTTTTTGTAAATCCGCCAATATCAATAAAAAGATTTGAACGAAAATTACAAAACAACAAAATGTTATGGAAAATATCTTTTGTAATTAAAAAAAGACCAAAAGAGAAATTAACGACAACAACAAGACATTCGGGCAGAACGAGCGGATTTGCTAGAGGCTAGTAAGGAAAAGAAAATATTGATTTGTGAGGCAAATTTACTACTCATTTATAAAAATACTAATTGGGCTTAAAAAGCTAATTTATTTATTATCAAACTGATGGAAATAAAAAAGTAAGATGATGATACAGAGTCAAAAAATATTCAGCAACTTTTTTTTGAAAAAATTAAAACTCACATCTACTTGATAATTTTTATATTAAAATTTTCAATCGCTACTAACACACGAAAAAAATGACTTTTTTGAACTGCTAGTTATGCTACATTAATTTAACTGTAAGCATAAGCTTAAATGCTACGATTAATAAATATTTTCATTTTCAAAATTAGATGACTAAAAAATTATCACAAAACACAATTCCTAAATTTCTCTGGTCAGTGATTAAACCATATAAATGGTGGTATTTATTGATGATGCAGGCGCCTATAATTAATTCTTTCTACAAAGTTTTTAGCATCTTAGCTATAAAGTTGGTAGTTGATGCTTTTACAGCTGTTGCGGTGCCGGAATATTCAGATTTTATCTATCCAATTGCATTATTTGTTAGCGCGATTTTGGTTATGGAATTTGGTTGGAGATTAAGCCATTTTGCTTGGATGAAAACTCAACCATTTGTAAGAGCGGATATTGTCGCAAAAACTTATAATTATATTCAAAATCATTCTTATAATTTTTTTCAAGATACTCACAGCGGATCAATCGTTAGTAAGATTAAAGGAATATTGGCCGGATATAATAATTTGTGGTTTGGAATTCATCACCGGCTTGCAGTTCCGCTTCTTGAAATATTGGTGACGATAATTGCACTAGGATTTATTAATTTGCAATTATTCATTTTTATGGCTCTGTGGTGCTGCGTATTTTTCCCAGTAATGCTGAAGATGTCTATTAAAGTTAGTAAACTTGCTGTAGAAACAACTGATTCTCAACATAAAGCAATGGGTTTTATTGCCGATAACATTACCAATATTTTTTCATTATTTTCTTTTGCTTCCAGAAAACGCGAATTCAATAAAATTGAAAATTTTTTAAATAGCGACACAGCAAAAAAAGATTATGTCTGGATCAGATATGAATTAAAAATGGCATTTGTGGGAATAGCTTTTTACACTATCATGTTGATTTCATTATTTATTTTTATGATTCATCTTCGCCGTATTGCTATAATTACAACGGGAGATTTTGTCTTTGTAATGACGGTAACATTCTTTGTAGTTGACAACATCTGGAAGCTAGTTAGTGAAGTTGGCGATTTTGTTGGTAAAATGGGTGATTTTAAATCTTCATTTTCAATCCTTCAAATTCCGCAAGATTTAATCGATAAAACGGAAGCAAAAAATCTAAAAGTGACTAAGGGTGAAATAATTTTTCAGAATATTTCTTTTGGATATAGAGAAAACAAACAAATTTTTAGTAACCTAAATATTCATATTAAAGCCGGTGAGAAAGTTGGTTTGGTTGGATATTCTGGTGCTGGAAAATCAACGCTGGTTTCACTTTTGCTAAAAAACTTCAAAATAGGTAGTGGCGATATTTTGATTGATGGGCATAGCATTTATGATGTCACTTCTGATTCTCTACGATCACAGATTGCCTTGATTCCGCAAGATACAATGTTGTTTCATCGATCAATAGGCGAAAATATTGGTTATTCAAAAGAAAATGCCACATCACAAGAAATTGAAAATGCTGCCAAAAAAGCACATATTCACGAATTCATCGCTACTCTTCCAAATGGTTACAACACTTTAGTTGGAGAACGCGGAATCAAAATAAGCGGAGGCCAACGTCAACGCGTTGCAATCGCCAGAGCAATCTTAAAAGACGCACCAATTTTAATTTTAGATGAAGCGACTGCTAGCCTTGATTCTCATACTGAAAACCATATTCAGGAAAGCCTTAATTTGTTAATTGATGATAAATCTAAAACCGCCAAAAAGACTGTAATTGGTGTTGCTCATAGGCTTTCCACACTTAAAAACATGGATAGAATTATCGTTTTAGATAATGGAAAAATTATTGAAAACGGATCTCATGAAAAATTGCTAAAAACCCAAGGCTATTATCAAAGCATGTGGAATATGCAGGCTGGCGGTTTTTTACCGGAAACTCTAAATGAAATTGATATTTTGACTGAAGATGAAAACAAATAACAAAATCAGAACAATTAAAAATCAAGCCATTGAGCAGAAGTTAGATTCTTAAGAATTATTTCAATAAAGGTTTCAAAATATTCTCAAAATCTTGCTTGGTTATTTCAGCATCATCAGTATTTATTATTTTTGTTATCAACTTACCGTTTTTATCAATCACATAATTCACAGGAATAATATCTGGCTCTTCAAAGCTAATTTCTTTTGCTTCATAAAACATGGCGTTGGGATAGGAAAGCGAAGAGGAAATTTCTAAAACTTTTTTGCGCTGACTTCTACGATCAATGCTGATACCTATAATTTCAAGACCCTTGGATTTATACTCATTATAAATTTCATCCAAAATCAACATTTTTTTGCGGCAAGAATTGCACCACTTCGCCCAAAAATTTATAATTACCACCTTGCCTTTCTTTTCTTTCAGATCAAAATTACTGCCATCAAGCGTGGAAATTATCAGAGCAGGATCTGCCTTTATTTCGGAAGCTTCAATTGAAGCAGTTACAATCAATAGAAAAACTAAAATCAGGCAGAATTTTTTCATAAATTTTAGAAATTATATCCCAAAATTACTTTATACAAATTTTGAGGAGCTAACTGATTGCCATTTACTTTTCGATAAACCGGAAATTCAACATCAGCATAAATTTTAA
>CAMDAI010000128.1 GCA_945888585.1 Rickettsia typhi
ATTTTAGTTCTGGATGCCACCACTGGTCAAAACACTAAAAATCAATTAGAAATTTTTGATAAAATAGTAAATATCTCAGGAATTATTATCACTAAATTGGATGGCTCTGCCAAAGGCGGTATTTTAATTGCTCTTGCCAAAAAATTCTCCAAGCCAATCTACGCAATCGGGATTGGTGAACAAATTGAAGATTTGCAAGAATTTGATGCTAAAGAATTTGCCAAGAATCTAATTTCTTAGATTAAAATTTAGCGAGTTTTTCCAAACTTTTTTAACCGATTAACGATTTCTTCCAAAGCAATATCTAAATCTTCAATTTCATCTTCTGGACCTTTTTTAGCAAAAAGAATTTTTATATTAGAAATATATTCAAAAAATAAATTTCTAGGTGCTTTGTAATTTTTCATAATACTTTTTGCAATTATTTCACCATCCCTATTAATAATCGTTATCTCATGAGATATTCTAAAAGAATGATAAGCAGTTTTTGAATAGATTATTCCGATTCTTTTATATTTAATTTTAACATCTAAAGCAAAATTATTGAGATCATTTTTATTTGCAGAATAAATATCTTTTTCTTGTAACTTTTTTATAAAAGATTCCCGAATAATTTCGGTTAATTTTTCTTGAGTTGGATAATTAGCAAAAATCCTTTTTTTAGATTTAGTTGATAACTCTAATAAAACTGATTCAACATGATATTTAGGACTTTCCTTAAAAACAGCTGGAGAGTATTTTACATAATGAAAACTATTACCAGAACAGTTAGTTAGTGACAAGATAAATAAAATCTGAATTCTAAAAATTAAATTTTTTATCACTTCGTAAACAAAAACTCAAAAATATATATTTATCTAGCCATTTTAAGCAGGAATATATTTCCAATTAATAAAATTCTTTAATAATTTTAAACCAATTTTATCAGACTTTTCCGGATGAAATTGAGTAGCAATAATATTATCTCTAGCAATAATTGCCGTGATTTTTTTGCCATATTCAGCATAAGCCACGACTTCATCTTCATTACTTGGAATAAAATAATAACTATGAACAAAATAAACATGGTCTCCAGTTTTAATATCAACCAAAACCGGATGAATATTTGGCTTCACTTCCAGATTATTCCAACCCATGTGAGGAATTTTTAAAACACCATTTTGATCGTCAATTCTTACTACCTTACCCTGAATAAATCCCAAACCTCTGTTTTCACCATATTCATAACCAATATCAGCTAAAAGCTGCATACCAACACAAATTCCAAGAAAGGGTTTTTTATATTTTAGAACCTGATTTTCTAGAGTTTCTTTCATTTTTGGAATCGCCTTGAGACTAGAAATACAATCTCCAAAAGCACCAACACCGGGAAGAATTATATGAGTAGCCAATTCCAAATCAACTGGATTATTCGAGATTAAAATTTCTTGATCAGAATTTTTGATAAGTTCCAAAGCATTATGCACCGAAGCCAAATTGCCAGAACCGTAATCAATTACTATAATTTTTTGATTTGTCATAGAATTTCTTATCCAAAATCCTGCATCAGATGCAAGATGATATTAAGGGTCAGATTGTAAAATAATTTTCGGCTATTTTTTTTCTTACATCAAATATCGAATCAGCAAAATCATTTTTCTCATCTCGCAAATAATTATCAATAAATTTAACTTTAGCCGCCTCACTACTTTTACCAAAAATACACCCCATAAACTGATAATTATCACTAGATAATAGTTCACTATACCAATAATTAGCATTAACCCCCACCATTAAAGCTAAGCTAAAATAAATCGAAAAAATATTAGCACTGTTAAGAAGGGTTTTTTGATTTAAAAAATAAAAAGTAAGAAAAATAAGAATCAAAGCAAAAAGCTCTTTCCACATTTTATGATGAATAATCCAGAGGGGGGTAAAAAAGAAAGCTGGATAAGAGAAGCCATTTTTAACTAAAATTAAGTCTTCTGCTAATCCAGTTTTAGATTTCTTTAGATAGGAGTTATAAAGTTTCATAATCTCCTAAAAACTAGTTATTTTTTTAGAGCAACTTTAACTTTTTCTACAACTTGCTTAAAAGTTTCTGGCTCTCTAACAGCCAAATCGGCAAGAATTTTACGATCTAAATCAACATTAGCTAATTTTAAACCATTAATAAATTGAGAATAAATTAATCCATATTCACGAACGGCAGCATTAATTCTTTGGATCCAAAGACCTCTAAAATCACGCTTTCTAGCTCTACGATCACGATAAGCATATCTTAATGCTTTTTCTACTTTTTCAATTGCAATACGATAACAGTTTTTTGCTCTGCCTCTATATCCTTTTGCTAATTTAAGAATTTTTTTATGTCTGGCTTTTTTAGTAACGCCTCTTTTAACTCTACTCATTGTTTACTCCAATTATTAATTAACCACTATATGGCATTCTATAAGTAATAAGGCCTCTAGCATTAGAATCGCTTAAAATAGCTGACTTTCTTAAATTTCTGATTCTAGAATTACTTTTTTTAGACAAATTATGTCTTTTTCCAGCTTGTTTATATTTTACTTTACCGCTTGCAGTTATTTTAAAACGTTTCTTAGCACTGCTATTAGTTTTTAACTTAGGCATATATTTATATTACTGATCTTAGTATTACTGGTGGGGCCGGTAGGATTTGAACCTACGACCAAGACGTTATGAGCGTCCTGCTCTTACCCCTGAGCTACAGCCCCTGAAACCCCATAAATTTTATGTAGAAAATTTCTTTTACAACATCACAATCCTGAGCCCAACCAAAAAAATGGAATCGAAACTTAATATTTAATTCTCACTTTTGCAAGTAAAATGTTGCATAATAGTGTTTTTTCTTCAAAATTCACAGCCCAATTCTATCCAAAAGATAATTTATGAAAAACTATCAAGAGATTCTAAATAATGAGGAAAGCCTAGATAATAAGGATTGGAAACAGATGCGTCAAATAGGAAAACAAATGATTGACGATATGGTTGACTATTTGGAAAATCTAAGTGGAAGACCAGTTTGGCAGCCAATTCCGGAAGAAACTAAAAAGAAATTCAAAACCAATTTACCAAAAGAAGGTCAATCTCTAAGTAAAATTTATCAAGAATTCCAACAAAATATTTTGCCTTACAATAATGGCAATATTCATCCTCGTTTCTGGGGATGGGTTCAAGGAAATGGAACTTTAACCGGGGCTTTTGCTGATTTTTTAGCTGGAGCTATGAATGCTAATAATAATAAAGGAGAAATATCTCCGATGTATATTGATGCCCAGGTAATTAATTGGTCTAAAGAAATGTTAGGATTTCCAAAAACCGCCAGCGGCATTTTGCTTTCTGGCTGTTCAATGGCCAATATTACTGGTCTTTTAGTTGCCCGAAATTCTTATGGAAATTTAAATGCTCGTAAAAATGGTCTAAAATCCATTAATCAGCAAATGATTATTTACTGCTCAACCGAAACTCATAATTCCACCGAGAAAGCAGCTGAAGCAATTGGAATTGGATCAAATAACATCAGAAAAATTGAAGTGAATGCCAATTATCAAATTAGAACTGATCTTTTAGAAAAAACAATAATTGAAGACAAAGATAAAGGTTTAATTCCCCTTTGCGTTGTTGGCAATTGTGGCACGGTAAATACCGGCTCTATTGACGATTTAAAAACTATCGCTACAATTTGTAAAAAAGAAAATATTTGGTTTCATGTTGATGGAGCTTTTGGTGCTATCGCTAAACTAACTGACGAATTCAAAGATCAACTAAAACCTTTGGAAGAAGCAGATTCAGTTGCTTTTGATTTTCATAAATGGATGCATGTTAACTATGACGCTGGTTGTTTATTAGTGCGTGATGCCAAAAAACACCGTGATGCATTTGCTGTTCCGGCCAGTTACTTATTAGCTCATGAAAGAGGTTTATCTGCCGGCCTTGAAACCATTAACAATTTTGGTATGGAATTATCACGCAATTTTAAAGCTCTTAAAATTTGGATAACTCTTAAAGAAAATGGTATAAATAAATTTAAAAGACTTGTTCGTCAAAATATCGCTCAAGCCCATTATTTAGCTGAGTTGGTTAATAAAGAAGATGATTTGGAATTAATGAATAATCCAGTTCTTAATATTACCTGTTATCGTTATAATCCAAAAAATCGCAAATTAAGCGTTGAAGAATTAAATGAGCTTAATCGAGAATTATTAATGCGTCTTCACGAGCAAGGAATTGTAGCACCTTCCTATACTACTCTTAAAGGCAATTATACTATTAGAGCTTGTATAACTAACCACCGCAGCACCAAAGGTGATTTTGAAATCTTAATTAAAGAATCACTTAAAATTGGCA
>CAMDAI010000129.1 GCA_945888585.1 Rickettsia typhi
GACTTTTGGTTTATATTTTGATTTATTCCATTTGTCAATTTAAATGAAGAAAAACCTACATTAATTCTATGGCTCACGGAAATATCGGAACTGACGCTGTGTTCCTTGGTTTAACTAGGCCTCCAATGCTTTTTGGAGTAAGTTATACTTTTGCTGCAGTTAATGGCATTGTTTCTCTTTTGGCTTTTATTATTACTAATAGTTTCTTCTATTTATTGGTGCTTTTACCAGCAATTCATATGGCTTGCTGGTTTTTATGCTTAAAAGAACCAAGAGCAATGGAATTATTTTTAGCCAAAGTTTCTAAATGCAATATCTGCCGTAATAGAATCTATCATGGTGGCGCCAATTCTTATGATGTTTATTAAATTATTTTCAAATTAAAATGCATAAATTTCGCACTCATACTTGCAATCAGCTGAATAAAAATAATATCGGATTAGAAGTTAAATTATCTGGTTGGGTTCATTCCAAAAGAGATCATGGTAGCTTAATTTTTATTGATATACGCGATCATTACGGCATCACACAATGCGTGGTTGATAGTCAAAATACCAGCTTAAATCTAGATCAAATTGCTGGGATTAAATTAGAATCAGTTTTAACTATTAGCGGTAATGTTGTTGAAAGATCTGGAGATTCACAAAATCTAAATCTGGCTACTGGCACAATTGAAGTTCGTATTAAGGAAATTCAAATTGAATCTCTCGCTGAACAAATTCCATTTCAAATAAATGACAAAAATGATAATTCTCCAGAAGAACTTCGTTTGAAATATCGTTTTCTCGATTTAAGAAGAGAAAAAACTCACAACAATATAATTCTTAGAAGTCAGGTAATTAGCTTTATCCGACAAAAAATGGTAGAAATTGGATTTTTAGAAATTCAAACTCCAATCCTCACCGCTTCATCTCCAGAAGGTGCCCGAGATTATCTTGTTCCAGCACGTTTACATCCAGGCAAGTTCTATGCTCTTCCTCAAGCTCCTCAGCAATTTAAACAATTATTAATGGTTGCTGGTTTTGATAGATATTTTCAAATTGCACCTTGTTTTCGTGACGAAGACCTACGTGCTGATCGTTCACCGGAATTTTATCAATTAGATGTAGAAATGTCTTTTGTAACTCAAGAAGATGTCTTTAACGCAATTGAGCCAGTAATACGCAGTATTTTTGAAAAATTCGGTGTAAAAAAAGTTGCTGAAGAAAATCGTTTTATTCATATTCCTTATGATGAAGCCATGCTTAAATATGGTATCGATAAACCTGATTTAAGAAATCCAATCATTATTTCTGAAGCAACTGATATTTTTGTTGGCTCCGGTTTTTCAATTTTTACTAAATCAATTGAACAAGGTGCCGTAATTCGTGCTATTCCCGCTCCTAAATGTGCTAATCAACCTCGATCATTCTTTGATAAAATGATTGAATCAGCCATTGCTAATGGCGCTAAAGGTTTAGCTTATATTATTTTTGATGATAATGGCGAGGCCAAAGGTCCAATTGCTAAATTCTTAAGTCCAGAAAAGTTAGCTGAATTAAAAATTACCGCTAATTTAAATAATGGCGATGCCGTATTCTTTTCTTGTGGAAAGCCTAAAGAAGCCGCTAAAATCGCAGGTCTTGCTCGCATTAAATTAGGTCAAGATTTAGGTTTAATTGACGAATCAATTTATAAATTCTGTTGGATCGTTGATTTTCCAATGTATGAATTAGATGAAGAAACTGGTAAAACCGAATTCTCTCATAATCCATTTTCTATGCCTCAGGGCGGCTTAGAAGCATTAAATTCCAAAGATCCACTCACTATTAAAGCTTTCCAATATGATATTGTCTGTAATGGTGTTGAGCTATGCAGTGGCGCTATTAGAAATCATAAACCAGAAATTATGTATCGTGCTTTTGAAGTTGCGGGTTATGGTAAAGAAATTGTTGAAAAACAATTTGGTGCTATGCTTAATGCCTTTAAGTTTGGCGCTCCTCCTCACGGTGGATTAGCCCCGGGAATTGATCGCATCATAATGCTTCTTGCCGATGAACCAAATATTCGCGAAGTAATTCCTTTTCCAATGAATGGCAAAGCCCAAGATTTGATGATGGGAGCGCCAGCACAAGTAGTATCGGAAAAGCAATTAAAAGAACTTAACATTGAATTAAATCGTAAGGCTAAAGAAAATCTAATCTAAAATTCTATGCAGGAAAAATTTTATCTAACCGAAAAGTTACCACCTTACGTTTTTGCTTCTATCTATGATCTAAAAAGAAAAGTTGCCGCAACTGGCATGGAAATTATCGATTTCGGTATGGGAAATCCTGATTCGGCACCACCACAACATGTAATTGATCGTTTAGCAGAATTATCAACAAATTACAAATTATATGGTTATGGTCCATCTGGTGGGATTGATGAACTTAAACAGGCTTTATGTAATTATTATAAAAGAAGATTTGGGGTTGATTTAGATTATAAATCGGAAAGTCTAATTACAATTGGCGCCAAAGAAGGAATTGCCAGCCTTGCTACCGCAATTTCCGATGACAAAAATTATATTGTAGTTCCTAATCCAAGCTATCCAATTCATACTTTTGCTTTCATGATTTCTGGGGCTAAAGTTGTTCATATTGATGCTTTAGATGGAAAAAGTTTTTTGGCTAAGTTTAAAACTTTTGTTGAAAGCTCTAAAGAAAAACCTGCGGCAGTTATTGTAAATTATCCCTGCAACCCTACTACCAAAATTGTTGGTCTAGATTTTTATGAAGAAATTGTGGATTTTTGTCGTTACCACCAAATCTACATAATTTCCGACATTGCTTACTGTGAAATTTATTTTAATGAAGAAGATAAACCTCATTCAATTCTAGAAGTTAAAGGGGCTAAAGATTTAGCTATTGAATTCAGTTCAGTCAGTAAAAGCTATTCCATGGCTGGATGTCGTGTTGGCTTTGCCGTTGGCAATCAAGCTTTAATCAAGGCTTTGGGTAAAATTAAATCTTATTTAGATTATGGCTCTTTCTCTCCAGTTCAATATGCTGCCATTGATGCTTTATCGGAAAAAAGTGATGTATATTTAGCTGATTTAAGAAAAAAATATCAAAACCGTGCCTTATTTTTAGCTGATTTATTAGAAAAAGAATTAAATTGGAAATTTGATAAACCAGAAGCCAGCATGTTTCTATGGGGTAAAATTCCACAGCAGTTCAGTCATCTAAATTCTTTTGATTTTTGTAAGGAACTATTAGAAAAAACCGGTGTAGCAATATCTCCAGGAAGCAGTTTTGGATCTAACGGTGATGGTTATGTAAGATTTTCATTAATTCATGAACAAGAAAATATGATTAAAGCCGTGAAAAAAATGAAAGAGGAATTTTGGAATAAACATAATTCAATTGCCTAAATTAAAAGGTTTAATGAAGTTATTTATTAAGGCAATTCCCAACGCTAGCAAAGATCAAATTATTAAAATCGACGAATCTAATTTTAAAATAAAAACCACTAAACCACCAGAAGATGGTAAAGCTAATAAAGCTGTAATTGAGATTTTAGCAAATTATTTAAATGTGAAGAAAAATCAAATCAAAATAATTTCTGGCATAAATTCACAGAAAAAAATTATTCAGATTAATTTTTAAGAAAAACTATCTTCCTTCTTCCAAAGCTAACGCAACATCAAACATGGCTTGCTCATCAAAATGATTAGAAATTATTTGCAGTCCTAAAGGTAAACCATCAGAATCAAAACCAGATGGGATTGAAGCGGCAGGCATTCCGGCCAAACTGGCAGGAATAGTGAATATATCATTGAGATACATTGCAACCGGATCTTTATTAATTAATGATTGATCAATCGGAAAGGCTGAGGTTGGAGTTACCGGCGTTAAAATAACATCAACATTTTTGAAGGCATCCTGAAAATCCTGTAAAATTAAACGACGAACTTGACCAGCTTTTTTGTAATATGCATCATAATATCCAGCTGACAACACATAGGTTCCAGTCATTATTCTTCTTTTTACTTCCTCACCGAAAGCTTCAGATCTAGTTTTTTCATACATTGCTTCTAATGATAAATTTTGTTCTTTAGTACGATAACCATATCTAACTCCATCATATCTGGCAAGATTGGAAGAACATTCAGCCGATGCAACAATATAATAAACTGCTGGAGCATATTTGGTATGAGGCAGAGAAATATCAACGATTTCGGCCCCCTTCTCTTTTAAAGTAGCAATTCCTTTTTCCCATAATTTAGATACATCTTTATTCATGCCTTCTACCTGATATTCCTTAGGAATACCGATTTTTTTACCTTTAATATTGCTATTAATTAATTTATCAAAATCAGG
>CAMDAI010000130.1 GCA_945888585.1 Rickettsia typhi
TTGGTTTCTTTTTAATAGAAGAAATTTTTTTTACTTCTTTCTTTTTATTTTTATCCAATTTTACCAATTTATTTTTAGCAATTTTTTTCACAGATTTTACCTTATTAATTTTGACAAAAATTAAAACGAGCAATCACGATCAAGATAGCGCATTTTATGAGAAATATTTTAATAGTTTCTGAAGATTTTATCTTTGGAATTAATCGCTCTAAATTGAGATGATTTCTAATTGGTGGGGATTATATAACGGTATTTTTGGGAGTCAAGATAGGAGTTGGAAGTTGCCCAGAAGGCGGTCTTCCGACTCCTAAAGAAGAAATTATTACTTACTTCTTTTTAGCGGTAGTTTTAACCACAGCTTTAGTAACGGTTTTTTTAACAACTGCTTTTTTTGCAGCTGGTTTTTTTACAACTGCTTTTTTTGCAGCTGGTTTTTTAGTCACTGATTTTTTTGCTTTTGTCATTTTTTTACTAGGTTAGATTATTAAAATTAATAACTGGAAACGTAGTAAATAAGAATTATTTTATTCGTCAAGTAATTTAATTCTCAAGCTGCAATATTTTTTTTTCCAATCTAGTTTTGTATTCAAAAATTTCTTTTTGTTTTCCATCTAAAATTTTTCTGCAATCAGTTTCAACATCATCTCTAAATAGAATTTCTGTATATTGAGAGTTGATTTTTTCGAGGTAAAATCTTAGTGCTAAAATCTCAATGCGTAATTTTGCATAATCTAAATTGTAAGATAATTTTTTTCCAAAGAAGTCATTTTTGAAATTATTTTTAACCTCTTTTAATGAAAAATTTTTCTTCAGATAATTTAATAATTCTTCTTTTGAATAATTATTGTGATCAGTAAATTCTATTATTGAATCCTTGATATTGCTTAGTTCTTCTGTTTCCAGATGTAATTCACGAATGTTACAAAACTCATCTTTATAATTAATTAACTCAGGAAAATTTATTAATAATAAAATTATTTCTAAAGAAAAATTCTCAGAATTAGTTGAATTGGAAGTGAGATTAGTTTTATTTTTATTAGAAATATTTTTAGACGAATTAATTTTATTACGACCTAAATTAAATAGACGGTCTTTGTAATATCCAAAAAAATGTTTTTTAATATTGGCATCGGAAATTAGATTAACTTTTTTATTTAAATTATTTTCTAACTGAATTTTTATTTCAGGAGTTAGAATAAAATTTGGTGAGATTTCTAAATCTTTTATTTCAAAATCAAATAAAATTTCCGATAAGTTTTTAGCATTAATTAATAAATCTTTCATGGCTTTGCGACCAGATGATTTAATAAAATCATCAGGATCCATTTTGTTTGGTAAAAAAGCAAAACGAATAATATTTTTAGCACTAATTAATGGTAGGGCAGTGTCGATTGCCCGGCGCATTGCTCTGATACCAGCTTGGTCGCCATCAAGACAAATTATAACGTCAGAAGTGATTCTAAATAATTCTTTTAATTGGTCTTCAGTAAGTGCGGTTCCGAGTGGTGCAACAGTGTTTTCAATTCCATTGATTGCTAATGAAATAACATCCATATATCCCTCAACTATAACAGCACATTTTTCTTCAAAAATTGCTTTTCGTGCGGAAAAATAATTATATAAATTACTACCTTTTTTAAATATTTTAGTTTCAGCAGAATTTAAATATTTCGGCTGTTCATCACCAAGTGATCTTCCGCCAAAAGCAATAATTCTGCCTTTTTTATCGGTGATTGGAAAAATAATACGAGAGCGAAATTTATCATATAATTTGCCATTTTCATTTTTAGAAATGATTCCTGATTCTAATAAATCTTTTTCAGAAAAGTTTTCTTGTTTTAAAAAATTAATTAAAGAATCAAAATTATCTAAAGTGAAACCAAGACGTAATTTTTTAATATTTTTCTCATTTAATCCTCTTTTTTTTAAATAATCTAATGCTCTATTTCCAGTATATTCCCAAAGATTATTTTCAAAAAATTGACAGGCTTTTTCTAATAGAAGATATTCTTTTTTGATTTCCTCTTGTTTTTCAATATCGGATTCTGAAAATTCTTCTTTAATATATGGAATTGAAATTCCGTTATTTTCAGCTAATCTTATTACCGCTTCTTTAAAATCTAAACCATCGGTTTGCATAACAAAATTAATGGCATTGCCGTGAGCGCCGCAACCGAAACAATGATAAAATCCTTTTTGATCATTAACGGTAAAAGATGGAGTTTTTTCATTATGAAATGGGCACAGTCCACCAAATTCTTTTCCCTTTTTTTTTAACGCTACTTTTTTAGAAACAATATCGGAAATTTGAATTTGATCAATTAATTCATCTGGAAAATCTTTAGCAAAGCGCATCGTAAAATATTATTTAAGGAGTGGTTGTTTTGTAACATGGGTAAATCACCTTACTCCATATTCCATATTTATTACATCTTCTTAATGGATGATAGGTGGAAGAATTAGAATCATAATCGGTTGGATTTAAATTCTTTACACATCCAGCCGGACAAGGAGTATTTGATTTTGGTATATTAATTTCACCATAATTGGCATTAGTCCAAGTCAAAGAAATACTAATAGTATTGTCATCGTAACATTTGTTAGTGCCAGAATTTGTACCAAGATCAACCAGATAAGATGAATCACCTTCCAAGCACATCATATTCTCAAACCCAGAATCCATTGCTAACTGTATTTTATTTTTAAAAATCATAGTATCATCAAAAAGCTGATCAGTGGAAGATGCCACAAAAATCTTATCAAAATTAGCTGTTCTAACATTAGTAAGTTCATCGGCACTAGTTGGATTAGAATTTTGATTAGAACTACTAGCATTAAATCCGCCTAGCTTATTAAGGCCATGACTTAAAATAACCATAACTCCATTAGTAATTATTGCTGGCGTAGAGGCATTTGTTAATTCTCTAACCTCAATCATATTGGCAGCATTAGGATCGCTTCCTTCAAAACCATTTGCTGAAGCAACGCTACTAATATTTGTTACGGCGGTAAATCTTAAATCAACTATGTAAGATAATTTAGTATTAAATCCATCTTTGGCAACTTGATTAGAAAGGCCAAGAGTTTTAACTGGAACCATACCATAAGCTAAATTAGTAGCGACTGAACTGATTATTACTCCAGATCCAGAACAAGCCCCGTCACTACCAATTGACAAACCATAAGTTGGATCACTTTCAGGTAAAATTAAAGAAGCTGGACATGGAAGCTTTCGGTTAGTAATTAAATAATTACCAATTGCTTTATAAATGGTATCAATATTTTCTTGAGCTGTTTTGGTTTGAGAAGAGTATAAAAGGCTTTGATAAGCGATTAATCCAGAAGAAAATAACATGCCGGAAATTGCTAGAACCATTGATAGTTCAATTAAACTAAATCCAGATTTTTTTCTAATTTTTATTTTGGATAATTTTAGGAGCATGGATATAAAACCGGCCCCCAAATTCCATATTTTTCACATACTCTTGCTGATTTATTATTGTTTGGAGGATTGGGTGCACTGCAGCCACCCGGACAAATTACTTGTGAATCTTTTTTCTCTCCGTAATTGGCATTATTCCAAGTTAAAGTTGTAGATGAAGAATTGCAAGTAACCGCATAGCTGGCTTCTGCACTTCTACATAGCATACTTTCAAGGCCGGCATCAATGGCAAGTTGAACTTTATTTTTAAAAATTAAAATATCATCAAATGCAGTATTGCTTGAGCTAGTAATAAAAGTATTATCAAAATTTCCACTAAGAGAAGGAGAGGGAGTAAAGTTATTAATTACATTATCTTTTTCATCAGGAGTGGCACTAGTGGGATCATTTTGAACGACACCAGCTGAGTTGAAACCGCCAAATTTATTAGTACCATGACTAACAATAACCATGATTGCGTTAGCTAATATTATGGAAGATGACGAATCTTTAATCTGGATTATAGTGGCGGTATTACTGCCATCACTTCCTTCAAAACCATTTGTTCCTGAGTTATCTACTGCAGTAGAAAATCTTTTATCAATTATATAAGATAGTTTTGTGCCAAATCCATCTTCGGCCATATCACCGGATAATCCTAAAGTTTTGGTTGGGATCATTCCATAAGCTAAATTAGATGAAATTATGACTCCACCTGAGCTTGATGATGGGCATGATCCGGTAATTGGTACGGTTCTGACTTCATTACCATAACTGGCATTGCTATTGTCAAGTTCTAACGAAGCCGGACAGGGTAATCTTCTATTAATAATTAAATAATTACCTAGTGCTTTATAAACAGCATCAATTTTGTCTTTAGTTACTTTAGTTTTGGAAGATAAGTTGG
>CAMDAI010000131.1 GCA_945888585.1 Rickettsia typhi
TACCAGCAATTAAGGGAATTAAAGTAATTCCTGCTAAAAAAAGAATTATTTGCCCTTTATGTTTTTGGAAAAAAATCTTTTTTCTAAAAAAAATTAAAATAATTGAAAGGATTATTATTAAAGTTCCAATTACAATTTTTGGTAAGCTATAAAAGAATAATTTTTTGATTGGCTCATTTTTGTCAATTAACCATTCTTTATTTTTAAAGTCGAAAAGCAAATTTTGGAGATCTAAATCCAAATTGGAATTGTTAAAAAATAATAACAAAAAAATGATAAGAACTAGATTGAAGATAATTAAAATATTGTAGAACTTATTTTGTGGTGTATTCATCATTTTTAATCAGATCATGATTAAATAGATAATCGGTAGCACGATAATAATTTATGGTTTCGTCAAGATTGTCCTGATTATAATTTTTAGTTACAATTTCTTCTGATCCGTTCCATCCAAAATTTTTAAGTTTTACATCAAAGATTTTAATTTGTTTTTTAGGCATCAGAGTAAATAATTTATTATTAGTGTAATAGCTAATGATTTCGTAAGTGCCCATAAAAGCTCGCTCTTTGATGTATTTTTCATTAGTAATTACATCATTGCCAATAAATTTGCTGTTATAAGAAAAATTCATAACACCAAGTAAAGTTGGTGCAATATCAATTTGACTGATATTTTTATCAAAAATTCTAGGGCGGATAATTTCTGGAGCATAAAAAATTGCCGGAATTTGGTAGCGCCAAACTGGCAAATCAGTGTTTCCAGCGGATCCAGCACAGTGATCAGCAACTATAACAAAAATGGTATTTTTAAACCATGGTTTGTTTTTTGAATCTTCAATTAATTTTCCAATTGAGTAGTCGGTATATTTTACAGCTCCATCACGATTGGTTTTTGATTTAATGTCAATTCTTCCATCCGGATAAGTGAACGGTCTGTGATTGGAAGTAGTCATGATAAAACTGAAGAATGGCTTATTATCTTTATAGGATTTATCAGCTTCCTCTATGGTTTTGTTAAATAAATCTTCATCTGAAACGCCCCAAGCATTAGCAAAAATAATTTTCTTTTTATCAAAAGAATTGCGGTCAACAATTTTAAATCCATTATTTTCAAAGAAATAATTCATATTATCAAAATAGCCATAGCCACCATAAAGAAATTTTAAATCATAATTGCGATTAACAAAAGGAGTGCCAATATTGAATAAATTTTCATTATTTTGTCTTCTAAGAATGGAATTTCCTGGAGTTGGTGGAATTGCAATAGTTAAGGCTTCTAGGCCACGTACTGTTCTGTTTCCGGTGGCTTTTAGATTGGTAAAAAATAGAGATTCTTTAGCTAATTTATCAAGATTAGGAGTGATATTATCCTTATTGCCAAAATATCCTAAATATTCGGCACTTAAGCTTTCTACTGTAACAAAAATTACGTTATATTTTTTTTCTTTATTATTTTTGATAGCAACTGCTCTGGTAAAATTTTTAGGATCTTTGCTTAAAAATTTTGTCTCTGGATTCTGTTTGATAATCTCATTTTTTATTTTATTTAAACTTTCTTCGATGCTGCTATTTTGGCTATCGTTATCTTTATAGAATTTATGAAAATCAATTTGATTATTGCGGTATGCTGAAAACAACTGATAAATTCCATTACTGGCAATTTCCTTAGCATAGTTATTATTAGAAATTGTAGTGATTTTGTCGCTATCAATTGTGAAGAAAAAAATTATTGGCAATAATAAAAAAAGTGAACAGGACTTTAGGCGGTTGGTAAAATTAGTTTCTTTATTTATAGCGCTGATAATTTTTTTATAAGTAAAGCTAAACACCGCCAGACTAATTGATAAAATGAGAAGAAGTATTGGAAATACTGGATAGGATTCAAGAATATTGTCAATTACTTCGGTTGTATAAATTAGATAATCAACAGCAATAAAGTTGAATCTGGCTAAAAATTCATCCCAAAAAAACCATTCAGAGGCTACATCAAATAAAATGGAATAAATAAAAATTAAATAAAGAAATAATAGAAAATAATGGTGAATTTTTTTAACGAAGAATTTATTTGGAACTAAGATATAATATAATAATGGTATAAAAGAAAAATAAGTGAAGGTAATAAAATCAAGAAAAAATCCTACTAAATAAATCTTAACAAGAAGCGTTATAGAGAAAGCCATCTCAGCTTTTTGTCTAATTAAGAATGCAGTTCTTATTGCAAAAGAAACGATAGCAAAGAATGTGAAAATCCTAAAATATGCCGAGTTTTTAAGAGTTTCTTTTATTTTTTGACTCATTAACTATTATTATTTCTTCTTAAACATTTCAAGCATCCGCCAGGTAACTACGAAGCCGCCAAAAATGTTGACTGAAGCAAGAAGAACGCCAATAAAACTGATAAGGCCAATTCCAGAAGATTTACCAAATGAACCGAGGGCAATGATAGCTCCTACTACGATAACGCCAGAAACTGCATTAGTAACGGCCATGAGTGGAGTGTGAAGGGCGGGAGTTACTTTCCAAACTACAAAATAACCAACAAAACAGGCTAGTATAAAAGCAGTTAATCCAAAAATAAAAGGATCAATTCCTCCAGAAAATTCAAGGACTGCAACTTTATTAACTAATAAGTTGGAATCGTTAGAAATACGATCGGAAAGTTCAATAATTTCTTTTAATTGGCTCATATTTAGTATGATTTTGATTAGATTTGCTTGGGTTCGATAATACTAACGCCAAATTACAAGTCAATTAAGCAATCATCAAAAATAAAATTCATCTAGAACACGATTTTGGATAAATTTTTGTAAGCATAAACCAATATCTATTTGATAATTTTCATAGATTTCATAAAGAGTTTTTCCTTCCAATGCTGCTTTTAAAAAAGAAAATTCTTTTTCAAAAAGAGCTTCCGGCACAACTTCTCCGCTACCTCGATTAATTAGAATATAAATTTGTTTTTTAATTGTTTTATTATTTCCTTCATAAACGCTAATTAAATTGTGATTGGCTTTAATTAGGAAGCAAGATGGATGTAGCTTAAATTTAATTTCAAATAATTTTTCTTTGGGAAGTTTTTGTAGATTTTGTATGTTAATGCCAACTCCGTTTGCAGCAAGATAAGATAAGTGTAAAAACCATTCAAAATTAGCCAGTTCTGATAAAAAATCATTATTTTGAAGATTTGATGATTTTAGGAATTGAGGAAATTTAGGATGATAATTGTCAAGATTTCCGCTTTCAGATGGATTATTTATGATAAAGTCTTGGGCAATTTTCTCAAATTTTTTGTTACCAATTTTTTTATAAACTAAGCCATAGGTAAGGCGTAAAGCATTAGTAAGATTTGATAATATGTTGTTTCGATAAATGTTAAATAATTCTTCCTTGTTAACTCCTCCTTCTTTAATTTCTGCTAAAATTGCTTGATTATTCGGATTATAAATTCTCTTGATAAAATCATTTTGTAATTTGGCTAATTTATTCATAACTAAGTTTATTTTTTTAACAGAGTTATGCAAATTACTCGCTTTGCTGCGTCATTTGTCATAACAAATTTTTTTACTTACAGTTGAGTTATGCAAATTACTCGGAGCTAAGGCTCCTGCGTCATTTGTCATAATAGGTAATTTCTGGCTTTTTCCATTTCCTGGTAAAGTACTTCAAACTCAGGAATATCTTGGTCCCATTCAATTAAAGTTGGAATGTTAGAGTTTTTTTTAGAAAATGATTTGTAAAGTTCTAAAACATCATCGCAAATATTGGTATTATGAGTGTCAATTCGAATTTCCTGATTTTGATATTTATGAATACTATGTCCGGCTAAATGAATTTCTTTAACATTGGTTGCGTCAATTTCTTGTAAATATTTTTTGGGATCTAGATTGAAGTTACGGCAACTAACGTAAACATTGTTTATGTCCAGTAATAAAGCACATCCGCTTTGTTTGACTATTTCATTTAGAAATTCAGTTTCTGACATTTCTATGATTTTATATTCTAAATAGGCTGATGGATTTTCAATTAAAATCTGGCGTCCAAAATAATCCTGTGTTTGTTTAACGTTATCACAAAATATTCGAAGAGCTTCTTTAGTGTATGGTATGGGCAATAAATCATTACCAATACCTGAATTGGTTGAATTAGACCAAGATAGATGATCTGATAATAAAAGAGGTTGGAATTGATCAATTAAAGATTTTATTTTTCTTAAATGGATGATGTCCATTTTACCAGCCGATCCAAGAGAAAGACCAACTGAGTGAAAACTGAGAGGATAGATGGCGGAGATTTTAGATAAAA
>CAMDAI010000132.1 GCA_945888585.1 Rickettsia typhi
TGCCAAGGAGAAAAATCTATCAAATCTTTTTGACAATAAAGGGGATAATTTGAATAATGAAAATTCAGTTAGAAATTCAATTGAAAATCATTAGAAAAATTACTTCTTGAAATTGCACTGTCTGTCAGATCAAGTAGTGGTTTTTACAAATTATAAACTTCTTCCTTTTTGTCTTCCCTGTGCCATTTCCTGAGCCTCAACCATACTAACCCAGAATCCTTTGTGATTATTTTTATTCATTATCTGGGCAGAACTAATTAAATAAGTTAGTTTTTGTCCTAAAACCATTGAAGTCCAAAAACCAACCGGTTTAACAATATCAACAATTGTAACTTCATCTAATTCTTGTTTTTCATTTTCTTCTTCCCTAGATGATGGCATTTTTTCAACATTAGGAGACTGGTAGCTGGCAATTTCTTCCTTCTTTACTTTCATTAACTCATCATCTTCTTTGGGAATTAATTTTTTATTTTTGGTTTCTCTTTTTAATTTAAGATTTTGCTTAAAAGCCAGATAGTTTTTTCTGGCAAAATGAAGTATTATTCTCAATACTATTCTAATAATTATGATACCGAGTAATGCTGCAACAAATAGACAAGCCAAAACGGGAAGAGCAGTTTTAGCAAATAATATAAAACCTTTAAAAATACCTTCTAACATTAAATGTTTTCTCCTGCTATTTTTTCAATATATTCCAAATCTGCTTCATCAATATTTCCTTGAATATGATAAATTATTTGGCCTTTTTTGTTAACAATAAAAGTTTCTGGAACACCTCTAATTGAAAGTAACTTGGTTAATTTACCTTTATTGTCAGTTCCAACTTTTAAATAAGGATTAGAGTTTTTTTCTAAATAACGGATAGTATTTTCATCCATATCGCGCCACGCAATTCCATACATATTGATAATTCCTGATGCTGATAATTTAAGTAAGGTTTCATGTTCTTGGGCGCAAGTTGTACACCAAGATGCAAAAACATTAATTAAAGAGGTTTTATTAAGTAAATCATTTTTGGAGAGAGTTTTAGTTTGATCATAGAGATCACTAAAAGAAAAATCTGGCAAATTCACTTCAATGTTTCCATCTCTTTGGGTTCGTTCGTTGTTAGATTTTTGAACTGCAAAAATGCCAATAACAACAATTATAATAAGTGTTATTAAAGGAAGGGCTCGTAAAATATTTTTTTTCATAATTTGAATAATTTTGACCAATAGGATATTTGCTTGATTTAAATAAGTTGATTTTATTAGAAGGATCAAATTTAATCTAGCATGTCAATCTAAAGCTTAATTCAGTATTAATTTGAAGCAATCTTAAATATTATGCAATTCGAAATTAGCAAATCTTCTTTGGTAAAAGCTCTGGCCAGTGTTAATGGTGCGGTCGAAAAAAAGAATACTATTCCAATTTTACTTAACGTTAGAATTGAGGCTAAAGATGGTAAATTAAGTTTTACTGCTACCGATATGGATATCGTTGTGGTTTCTCTTGCTGTGGCCTTGATAAAAAAAGAAGGAGTTACCACAATTCCGGCTCAATTATTTTATGATATTGTTAGAAAAATTCCTGATGGAGCTAACATCAGCGTTGAATTGCAAAAAGCTGGAAATTCCATCAAAATTAAATACGACAAATCTAAATTTTCATTGCCATGCATTGATCCAGCTGATTTTCCGGTTTTATCCGAAGGTGATATGTCAATTCATTTTGCTGTTAAAAGCTCTGATTTAATGAAGGTAATTGATAAAACTAGATTTGCTATTTCTAACGATGAAACCCGTTATTATTTGAACGGAATGTTTTTTCATATTACTCAGCTTGGAAGTAATGCTGAATTTCGTGGAGTTGCAACTGATGGTCATAGATTAGCACTTTCTTCTTTTATGATTAATGATTTAAAAACTTCAGTTCCATCAATCATCATTCCTAAAAAAGCTATTCATGAAATTAGAAGAATTATTGAAGGTAGTGAAAAAGTTGAGATTTTTCTTTCTAAGACCAAAATTAAAGTAGCTTGTGGGGATTCAATTATTATTTCAAAATTAATAGATGGTGAGTTTCCTGAATATGACAAAGTGGTTCCTAAAAATAATCACCAAATTATTAAAGTTAACAAAAAAGTTATTTTTGATGCTATTGATCGCGTTTCCACCATTGCCAATGATAAACACAGGTCAATAAAATTCATTTTAGAAGATAACAAAATTTTGTTACAGGTTAATACTGCTGATGGCGGTTTTGCTGATGAAGAAATTGATGTTGATTTTAAAGGTGAAAGAATTGAGGCTGGTTTTAATTCTAGATATTTGCTTGAAATTATTAATCAAATCAATGGCGAACAAATTAATTTTAAATTTAAAGATGGTATTTCCCCAGCTTTACTCGATTGTGATGATGGTGATAGTTTATATGTCATAATGCCGGTTCGCATTTAGGAATTTCTTGTTACAGAGTCTATTTCTGGCAGATTAGACTCTGAATCTTTAGCTTATAAATTTTATAATTGTGCCCATATCAGTTTCAAAACTTAGGTTAACCAATTTTCGTAATTATCAATTTATTGATTTGTCCTTTAGTCAAAATTTAGTCACTATATTTGGTCCAAATGGTGCTGGCAAAACTAATATATTAGAAGCTATTAGCCTTCTTTCTAAGGGCAGTGGTATAAGAGGATCTGAATTCTGTGATATGATCAATAATGAATCTAGTGCTTCTGGTTTTACCATTTATGGTCAAATTGATCACCATCCTTATTTAAAAGATATAGGAACTTCTTATCAAAAAAATCCTAATAAAAGAATCTTTCAAACTGAAAATAAAACTTCCAAGATTCATCCTGTCATTATTTGGCTTACTCCTCAAATGGATGGTATTTTTCTTACAGGAAAAGCTATTCGTAGAAAATTTTTAGATAAAATTGTTTGTGATGTTAACTTTACTCATAATAGCAGGATTAATAGTTATGACAAATTAATTAGAGAGAGAATTAATTTGTTAGAAAAATACGGTAATGATGATAAATGGCTAAATATTATTGAGCAAAAAATTGCTGAACTTGGCGTTGCCATTGCCATTGCTAGAAATCAAATGGTAGAATATTTAAATCAAGCTATGTTGCTTGGGAAATCAAGTTTTATTAAAACTAAAATTAAAATTGTTGGTGAATTGGAAGAATTGGCATCGATTCAAAAGGCAATAATAGTTGAAGAAAATTTTGCTAAAAAATTAAAAGAAAATCGTGCAATTGATTTAAAAATTGGTCGTACTAGCTTTGGAACTCATCGTAGCGATTTTACTGCGATTATGATTGATAAAAATTTGGAAGCTAAATATTGTTCTACTGGAGAACAGAAATCAATGTTAATTGCATTAACATTTGCTCGTATTAGAATGGCAAATCTACTTAATTTACCATCCTCTATCTTATTACTTGATGAAATAGTGTCCCATCTTGATCTAAGTAAAAGGTCAGATCTATTTTCTGAATTAAATAATTTTGATATCCAATGTTTCCTTACAGGTACTGATCGTATCTCATTTCTAGAGATTGAAAATAAAACTACTAAAAAGACCCAATTTTTAAAACTTCCATTAGAATAATATTTTGATTGACAAGCAGTGTATTGCAGTTTTAAATGGCTTCATCTGTTTTGTTACTTTTTGACTTTGATCATATTTGATTAAAGATTAAATTTCTAAATAGTGTTTTATTTCTTAATATTTTATTTAAATTTTGTTTTTTATGGCAACAGGCGTAGTTAAGTGGTTCAATGGTACTAAAGGATATGGTTTTATTAAACCAGACGATAATGGAGCAGACGTATTTGTTCACATTTCAGCTGTTACAAAAGCTGGACTTAAAACTTTGACAGAAGGTCAAAGAATTGGTTATGATATCGAAGATAACAAAGGTAAAAAAGCTGCTGGTAATTTAAGACCAGAATAGATTTTTTAAAAATTACCAGTCAATTTAATTGGCTGGTAATTTTTTAGATATTTCTAATAATTTTTATAATTTTTTCGTGCATTTTTTTGTCACCACAGGCAAGAACCCGGCCGTCGGAATTTAAATCAAGATTTCCCCCTTCCCAATCGGTTATAATTCCACCTGCCGATTCAACAATTGGAGATAAGGCCATAAAATCATAATTATTTAGACCTGATTCAATTATAATATCAATTGATCCCATTGCTAGTAATCCAAATAAATAACAATCTCCACCATATATAACTCCTTCTTGGTTTTGATAT
>CAMDAI010000133.1 GCA_945888585.1 Rickettsia typhi
TAAACACAATCAACTTCCAAGTTCAGAAAATTTAAATAGAATTTGTCAAAAATATAATTCTTTCCCTCAATTTGTTATCGCAGGTTTATAATGAAAAAAGTAATTAGAAAAATTAATCAGAAGAAAAAATTGATATTATCATCAATTGCTCTAACAGCAGTAGTTGGCTCACTTTTAGTAGCATCAATTGGATTCCTTAAAAGAAAAAATGATACAGTTATTGCTAAAATTAACGGAGAAAAAATTTATAGATCAGAAGTTGAGAAAAAACTTAAAGCTATGATTCCACAAGATTCTGAAGCTAATTTAGAAAAACTTCCTAAAGAAATTTTAGAAATTTTAGTAAAAGATATTTATGTTGGTAAAGAAATCGATAAGAAAGTAGTGGCTTCCAAAATCTCTAAAAGAAAAGATGTGAAAGAAAAAATCGAAGAATATTCTAAGAAAATTGCCAGACAAGAATATTTGGATTCTATCATAAAAGAAAAGATCACTCCTGAAGCAGTTAAAAATAAATATGTTGAATTAGTAAATGAATTAAGCGGAAAAAGAGAAATTCATTTAAGATACATTTTAACTAAAACCGAAGATGATGCCAAAAAAGCTCATAAAGAACTTAAATCAGGCAAATCATTTGCTGATGTTGCTAAAAAATATTCTATTGATGAAAGTTCAGCTAAAAATGGCGGTGATTTAAATTATATTTTAGAAGATAATTTAGGCAAAGAATTCTTTGATATTATTTCTCCATTGAAAAAAGGTCAGATTTCGGCTCCAATTAAAACTACTTACGGTTGGAATATTTTTAAAGTTGAAAATTTTAGAAATGCCGAAGCCGGATCATTTGAATCAATCAAAGCTTCTCTAGAAGAGCAAATGAAAAAAGAAGAAGTAAAAAAATTATTTGTTGATATTTCTGAATCCAGCAAAGTTGAGATTTTAATCAAATCTGAAGCAGAACAAGCAAAACCAGAACCAAGTGAACAAAAATCAGAAGAAAAACCAGCAGAACAAGAATAGTAATTTTTCTAAATCAAATACTATTTCTAATCATGCTGTTGCTTCGCGAATGCAGGCAAATCAAAAAAATTTAAAGCCCCAATTCTCATCTAAAGATGGGAATTGGAATTCTGAACAAAACTGGATTTACGGTAAACATTCAGTTTTGGCAGTTATTTTAAAGCAAAAAAGAAAATTATATAAAATTCTTTTAACCCAAAAATCTTCAAACGAACTAGATCAGGAATTAATCAAAAATAAAATCAAACTCGATCCTAGTTTGATTTATATTGTCGATAATAATTTTATCACTTCTAATCTTCCAGAAAATGCAGTACATCAGGGTTTTGCTGTTAAAGCTGCTCCCATGCCGATTATCCAAGAAGAAGATTTTATTCTGGAAATTTCAAAAAAAGAAAAAAATGAGTTATCGCCAATTTTAATTCTCGATCAATTAACTGATCCACACAATATTGGTGCCATTATTAGAAGTGCCATTGCCTTTGGTGTTAAAAATATTGCCATTCCCAAATATAATTTTCCTAAGGAAAGTGGCGTAATGAATAAAGCATCATCAGGAATAATTGAAATGGCTGATTTAATTATAGTAAGCAATATAAATAATTTTATGGCTGATCTAAAAAAGATTGGTTATTGGTGCATTGGACTTGCCGGAGAAGGAAAAGAAACTTTAAGTAAAGCCAAAGAGTTTAATCCAATTGCTTTGATTGTTGGCAGTGAAGGTGATGGAATTCGTGAATTGATCAAGAAAAATTGTGATTTATTAGTTAAAATTCCAATGGCTTCTGAAGTTGAAAGCTTAAATGCCTCCAATGCTGCCGCAATTTCCCTTTATGAATTATTTGGAAAGAATTAGAAAAAATTAATGTATCTTGGTATCAATGCAGTAATCAGCAGGCTTGTTGTAAATCTGCTTTACATACAAACAATATGAACCTATTGCCTGATCATATAAATCTACACTATTTCTGCCGGCTTCCGCTACATTTTGTGATCTTACTTCTGACAAATTGATATTATTAAACAATAATTTATAGCTTGCTGTTATTAATCCAGTTCTATCACGTCCTGCATTACAATGTATGTATACAACAATTGGTTTATCTATCTTATTTAAAGCCATATCATGTATTTTTTTTACAGTATCCGTTATCCAGAGTTTGTAGCCTTTTGTTATAGAGCTAGTGATAATATTTGAATCTGAGAATTGTCCAATTAACAAACTTGGTGATAATGTTGAAATATTAATCACTTTACCATAATCGGGATGTTCACTAAAAAACTGCTCTTCTCCCTTAATTGCATCATAGTGATCTAAATCAAGCAGGCTTACATCAATCAAATAATAGTCAGTAAGTGGTTTGCGGCCATTCTTAGTTAATATATTGTTAAAATATGATGTTAGTTCATCATAGGCAAAAACCATTTCACCGTTTTTTTTAACAAAAATATTATTACCTCGAAATATGTAATTATTTTCCACTACATCAATTAGGGCTATTCTGTTACGATCTAATTCCTTTATTCTTTTTTGAATTAGGAAAAATATTGATACAAAAATCAATATCGCTGCCAAAACAGTAAAAAAAATCTTCGCGATGATTTTATTAATTTTTCTCATTTATGTTTTTTAAGAAAACTTCCATCTTTGTTACGAATATTGGTCTCAATAGAAAATAGATCAAGCACTGTATCAAAAACATCTTGCTGACTATATTCTTGACGCTTTATCACTGAAATTGGTATCGAAGATTTTACTATCAAAGGAATATGTGCCTGTTCTGGTGGCAATGCTATACCAGGTGGCATTCCATGAAATATGCGCCCATTTTCCATCAATGATTCACCATGATCTGATAAATAAATAAAAACATAGGGAACTTTTGATTTATCAAGTTTATTAATTATTTTACCAAGCACATAATCTACATAAATTATGGTATTATCATATGAGTTGTAGAGTTGTTCAGTAGTGCATTGATTAACGACATCAGCATCAAAACACATCGGATTAAAACGCTGAAACTCCGGTGGGTATCTATCACTATAACTTGGTCCATGACTGCCACCACCAAGATGTAATACAATAAATCTATATCCTGAATTATAAGATTTAAGATTATCACTTAATAATGGTATAACATCTTCATCATAACAAGTGCCTTCATGTCCACAATTTTTAACTCTGGTTTCACCAACTGCATCACAATTATCATAGAGCGTGTAATTAACATAACATGACGTGTTGATGCCTAATTTAGAAGTAATCGCCGGCAACGGAACATCTTGTTTTACTAATATTTCCGGCAATGCATATAATGTTGACCCAATACGAGCTATTCCATTTAGAAGATGAAGATTTTTATCTTTGGATAAAACCGGATTAGTGTTTTGTCTTTTGTAACCATACAGACTGAAATTTTGCTGCCTAGATGTTTCTCCAATTGCCAATACTACCACTAAATTATCTTGTGATGATATATGGCCAGAAACCTTAATTTCCTTTACATGTTTGGTATGATATTTTTGAACAGAATGCTGTATTATGCTACCAATGCTTTGTATGTAATTTAATGGTATAAGAGTATGTATTATATATTTTTTGGAGAGATTGGTAGCACGATGGATACTATCAAATTTGATATATAATAAACTTACAGCAATGATAATTGCTAAAACACACAACTTAATTGATGCCAATAAATATTTGGCTTTACTCTCAAAAGTTATCTGAATAAAAAATATCACCAAAATCGGAAGCACCATTAAAAACAAAAAATATGGAATCATTTGAACTGAAAGCAATCCAGTTACTTCCACAGCATCAGTATGAATTGTATTCATAATCATACTCCGATCTATCACAACATTATATTTAGAAGTAAAATATGCTGCAGCCGCACTTAATATAACAAAAATAATTGCCAGAGGTTTGATGATCAAACGATGAGCAAGTAATGTAAATACAGCAATAAAAGAACATAAACCAATGATTAAAAATGCAGTTAAACCAGTATAATCAATTTGATCTTTCAAATAAAACCATTTGGCAACTTTATCAAAGTTTAAAGCATTATACACTACATACAGTAATGTGGTATATAATACGCAAAACAATGTATGTGAAATTTTAAATTTTATATTCTGAATTAAATATTTTTTCATTAGATCCATT
>CAMDAI010000134.1 GCA_945888585.1 Rickettsia typhi
GTATCTTGGTTAGTTCTGATATATTTAGCTAAATTATAAATCTCAGTATGAGGAAGACCTTTATTTACTGATTCAATTACAATTTTTGATGAGTCAACAAATTTAACTATACCATCATATTTGCTTTTTACGGCTGATCCAGAATCGAATGCAATAATTGACTCCATTCCAGTTCCAACTAATGGAGCATCAGGATTTAATAATGGAACTGCTTGACGTTGCATGTTCGATCCCATTAGGGCACGGTTAGCATCGTCATTTTCTAAGAAAGGAATTAAAGTAGTAGCGACTGATACGACTTGCTTTGTTGATACGTCAACGAAGTCAATCTTATCAGGAGTTTGCATCACATATTCACCATTCCTACGACAATTTACTAAATCAGCAGTAATAACTCCTTTGTTATTAGTTGGAATTCGTGCTGGAGAGATAGAATAGTCAATTTCTTCTAAAGCTGATAAGAATACAATTTCTTCGGTAATTTTACCGTTTACTACTTTTCTATAAGGAGTTTCAATGAAGCCATATTTATTAACTCTGGCATAAGTAGCCAAACTATTTATTAATCCAATATTTGGACCTTCTGGGGTTTCAATTGGACAAATTCTTCCGTAATGAGTTGGATGAACGTCACGAACTTCAAAACCAGCTCTTTCTCTTGTTAATCCACCGGGTCCTAATGCAGAAAGCCTTCTCTTATGAGTGATCTCTGACAAAGGATTGGTTTGATCCATGAATTGTGATAATTGGCTTGTAGCAAAGAAATCTTTAATTACTGTGATTAAAGGTTTGGCATTGATTAAATTTTGTGGCATAATGGTATCAACATCAATTGAGTTCAATTTTTCTAAAATTGATTTTTCAATTCTTGACATACCGATTCTTAATTGATTTTCAATTAATTCACCAACAGCTCTTACTCTACGGTTAGCAAGGTTATCAATATCATCGGTTTTTAAATCATTATGTTTAACTTGATTTAAAATTTTTATAGTTTGTTTAATATCATCTGGAGTCAAATGTAGAGTAGTCTTAGCTATATCAATACTTAGACGATGGTTCATTTTCATTCTACCAACGTCGGAAAGATTATATTTAACAGAAGAAAATAATAATGATTTAAAGAAATTTTCAGCAACTTCTAAAGAAGCTGGAACCTCTCCTAATCTAATTGCTTTATAAATATCATACAAAGCATCTTTTTGATTTTGGTTTTTATCAACTAAGATGGTATTATATAAATATGGTCCAATGTCAGATTTACTTGGGTTAACTACCGCAACTGATTTGAAATTCAGTTTATCTAAAGCTTCTAAACTTTCAGAAGTAACTACACTTCCTGCTTCAAGGAGAAGTTCGCCAGTTTCATAATCAATTAAATCTTGAGCCATTACATAGCCTAGCAATATATCGTCGGTCAAAAGATAGTTTTTAAATTTATCTTCCTTTAATTTATCAATTATCTTTTTATTGATTTTAGTTCCTTCTTTAACGAGAACCTTTTTGCTATCCGCGTCAATTAAATCATAAGCAATTTTTTTGCTTGGAGGATTAATATAATCAAAAGCTGCTGCCCAACCATTTTTAGTGTTAAATATCTCAGTTTTTCCATAAAAAGAGCAAATAATATCCTGATTGCTCATGCCCATAGCCTTTAACAACGTAGATGCTGGAATTTTTCTCTTTTTGTCAATTCTGAAATATATGATATCTTTTGTATCAAACTCAAAATCAAGCCAAGATCCAATATAAGGAATAATTTTAGCAGTATAAATTTTTGAACCGGATGGTTTAGAATTTTCAGAATCAAAGAAGACACCTGGAGCACGACGCATTTGAGAAACAATAACGCGTTCAGCGCCATTAATAATAAAACTTCCATTCTCAGTCATTAAAGGAACGTCACATAAATAAACTTCTTGCTCTTTTATTGATTTGATTTCTTTAATATCGCTTCCTTCTTCCTTATTCCACAGGACTAATCTTAATTGAGCTTTAAGTGCAGCAGAATAAGTGCGGCCTGAAGATAAACATTCAAGTACCTCATATTTTGGTTCAGAAAGAGTGTATTTTGCAAATTCTAAAGTAGCTCGATCAGAAGAGTCTGAAAGAGGAAAAAATGATTCGAATACAGATTGAATTCCAATAGCCTCTCTGTTTGAAGAATCCGGCTGACTTTGTAAAAAGTTGTCATAAGATTCCTTTTGTAGAGAAACCAAATAAGGAACTTCTTGTTCCGCATGACTAATATTGGAAGAAAATTTTTTCCTGAAAAACGACTTATTGAAATAACGCAACGGCTTCATTAGGGACCTTGAATTTGTTAGTACTAACAAAAAACTTTATGACTTAAATATACCAACGCTTTAACTTCGTTTAGTATACCTGCTAGTGCAGGACACAACTACTTAAAAAGTAAGAAGAAACAAACAGAAAAAATGAGTAGCAATAATTACTACTCATTTTAAACCTAAGCTAATTTGACTTTAGCGCCAGCAGCTTCTAATTTTTTCTTTATATCTTCAGCTTCAGCTTTATCAACGCCTTCTTTAACGATTTTTGGAGCGCCCTCAACTAAATCTTTAGCTTCTTTTAAGCCAAGATTAGTAACGGCTCTAACTTCTTTAATAACATTAATTTTATTATCGCCAGCAGCTTCTAAGACAACATCAAATTTATCTTTTTCTGGAGCGGCAGCAACAGCAACACCAGCAGGAGCGGCAGCGACAGCAACGGCAGCAGTTACGCCCCATTTTTCTTCTAGCATTTTGCTTAAGTCAGAAAGTTCTAACACAGTTAGAGAAGATAAACTTTCAGCGATTTGATTTAAATTAGCAGACATGTAAATTACCTAGTTTTTAATAGTTAATAATAAATTTTCTTTAGAGTTTATTTTTAGAATCGATGTAGTTGTTAAGTAAGTTAACCATGCCAGATCCTGGAGCGTTTACCACTCTTAAGAATTTACCCTGAGCGGCGGTTAAAGTTCCCACAAACGAAGCTCTCACTTCTTCTAAAGAACCCAATTTAGATAGATTATCGATAGCATCTTTCGATAAAATTGATTTATTCAAATATCCAACTTGAATTTTTAGAGATTCATTTTCTTTACTAGCATCTGATACTACTTTGGCTAAAGATACGGGGTCATTAGCATATACAACTGCAGTTGGACCTTTCAAATAAGATGAAAGAATTTCTAGGTCACTATTTTTAATGGCAACTTTAATTAAAGTATTTTTTGCAATTTTTAATTTCACGTTTTTATTTTTTAAGGCAACACGAAAATCATATAATTGTTTGTCAGTTAAGCCACGATAATGTAGTAAAGCTACACAACTACTAGAGGTTAGGCCATTTTTCAAGGAGTTAACCAATAATGCTTTTTCTTCTCTTTTCATCTTTTAATCAATATTTGAAATTATAAAGAATCAATTCTAACTTCTACCGAGCTTCCCATAGTGGTGCTGATGAAGAAATTTTTGATATATTTTCCTTTAGCTGATTCTGGTTTGGCATCTTTAATTGCCTTAACCACAGCTTTAATATTTGATAATAAATCTTCGCTGTTAAAGTCAATCTTTCCAACTAAACAATGTACGGTGCCAGCTTTATCATTTTTAAAATCAACCCTTCCTTTTAAGGCTTCATCGATAGCTTTTTTAATATCGGTTGTGACGGTTCCATTTTTTGGACTTGGCATTAAACCACGTGGACCAAGCTTTTTGGCAACCTTGCTGATCTTTTGCATAACGTCTGGAGTAGCAATGCAGCAATCGAAATCTAGAAATCCACCTTCAATTTTAACAACCATGTCTTCTAAGCCAGAATGAGTAGCTCCAGCATCTAAAGCACTTTTTTTAATATCCTCATTGGCGGCAAAAACTAAAATTTTAACTTTTTTACCAGAGCCAGACGGAAGAACTAAAGAGCCTTTAACGGTTTGATCTGTTTGCTTTGCATCAATTCCAAGATTGATAGCAATGTCTACTGATTCAACAAATTTTTTGCCTTCGACTTTGTTTAGCTCTTGAACTTTTTTTATTGCTTCCTCTAGAGGCAATGCAGAAGATAAAATTTCTTTTTTATT
>CAMDAI010000135.1 GCA_945888585.1 Rickettsia typhi
CGACTTTATTCCAATTTTTTTGGTCCAAAAAGTTCAGTAATTTTTAATTATCTTTCTTATTTAACCTTAGGAATATTCACTTCACTTTTCATTTACGTTTTGGTTGCCGATATTATAGTGATTTTTTGGAGCCTAATAATTGGCTGGGTAAATTATAAATTGGTTTTTTGGATAGTAACATCAATCGTTATTTCTTCAACGATAATTGGAATTTTACAAACAATATTTGGCCCTAAAATTTATAAAATTGATATTAAAATAGAAAAGCTTCCACAAAGCTTTGATGGCTTTACTATAGCTCAAATCAGTGATCTTCATGTAGGACCAGTAATTGGCAAAAAATATGCTCAAAAAATTGTTGATCTCACTAATAAATTAAATCCGGATATGATAGCACTAACCGGTGACATGATTGATGGAACTACTTATCAACTTCGAACAAAAATTGTGCCAATTGCTAATTTAAAGGCAAAAAATGGAGTTTACTTTGTTCCAGGAAATCATGAATATTATTGGGATGCTATAAGCTGGATTAAGGAATTTTCAAAACTTGGCGCCCAATGTCTAATTAATCAAAATTATTTGATTTCAAAAAATAATGAACAAATTTTAATTGCTGGAATTACCGATTACGATGCAGGATGGATGATAGAAGGCCATGCTCCCAATGCTAAAAAAGCAGCAGAAAACAAATTGGGACCATTTATTAAAATTTTATTATCTCATCAACCTAAAAGTTATAAAGAAGCAGAAGAAGCCGGTTTTAATTTACAACTTTCCGGCCATACTCATGGTGGTCAATTTTTTCCCTGGAGTTTAATTGTTTCTTTGGCACAACCTTATTATAAAGGCTTGGGAAGATATAAAAATATGTGGATCTATACTAATCGAGGCACTGGTTTTTGGGGACCCCCATTTAGATTTGGCGTGCCCTCAGAAATTACTTTGATAAAACTAAAAAAATCTACCTAACTTCTTTAGGTAAAATAAATTGAATATTTTCTTTTTTGCCATTCATTGGAATAACCTTAACTTCATTGGTAGATAAGGCTTCTAATTTCTTAACTACTTCTTGAACTAAAATTTCCGGAGCACTAGCTCCAGCACTAATACCAATATTTTCAATATTTTTTAACCAATCCGGCTTAATATCTGAAGCATCATTAATTAGATAAGACGTTACTCCGAATTCCTCACCCAAATCCCTTAAGCGATTAGAATTTGAACTTTTCTCCGAACCAATAACCAATAATAACTCAATTTGTTTAGAAAGCTCTTTAACGGCATCTTGACGATTTTGAGTGGCATAACAAATATCTTTGGTAGCTAAACCTTTTTGCATTCTAGGAAAACGATTTTCTAGAACATCAACTATTTTTTTAGTATCATCTACACTTAGAGTGGTTTGAGTTACATAAGCAATTTTTCCCGAACTTTCTAAAACCACATTGTGAGCTTCATTTTCATCAGAAATTAAAGTTACCTTCTTATTTACTCTGCCACTGGTTCCTTCTACCTCAGGATGACCTTTATGACCGATTAAAATAATTTCATATCCGCCATCTTCATATTTTTTAGCTTCACGATGAACCTTACTTACTAAAGGACAAGTGGCATCAATTACTCTTAAACCCTTTAATTTAGCATCTTCTTCAACTTTTTTAGAAACGCCGTGAGCTGAAAAAATTACAATAGCATTATCGGGAATCTGATCAATTTCTTCGACAAAAATTGCACCTTTCTTTTTTAAATCTTCTACCACATAACGATTATGAACAATTTCATGGCGAACATAAATTGGTGCACCAAATTTCTCTAAAACTTTTTCAACAATATCAATTGCTCTAGTAACTCCGGCACAAAAACCGCGAGGCTCAGCTAAAATTATATTCATAAATTAATTTTTTATTTGCTTATAAAAACACTATTTTTAACTGCTATTTCACCAGTTTTATTATCAGAAATAATAATTTGAATTTTAGTTTTACCTCCAACATCTAAATTATCATCTTTAGCTCCAGCAAAAACTTTAAAGCTACCGACATCATCCGGCTTTACTGATAAATTATTCACATTTAAATCACTAGTTCCAACTGCTTTTAAATTAATATCTTTTATACCAAGAATTTTAATATTATAAACCCTATTTTCATGAGTTTTATTATTAATTTTTATAGTATATCCATTTCTAATATTACCATCAGAAAGCATTACAAACATTGGATTGCGGTCGGATATAACATTAAGAACTAAAGCTGGCTTAAAAGTTAAATTATACAAAATTACTCCACCAACAATTACTAAAATTGTTAAATAATAAAAAGTACGGGGACGTAAAATTTTAAAGGCAGTTTTTATAGATTTATCGCTATTCTCAACATTTCTTATTGTATCGTATCTAACTAATCCTTTAGGAAGCCCAATTTTTTCCATAACATTATCACAGGCGTCAACACATAAGCCGCAAGCAATACATTCCATTTGCAATCCATCTCTAATATCAATTCCTTGCGGACAAACTACCACACATTGCTTACAATCAATGCAGTGACCCCGATTATCAAATGAAACGCCTTGCTTATGTTTTCCCCTTGGCTCACCACGATTTAAATCATAAGATATGATTAAGGTATCCTGATCAAACATGGCTGATTGAAAACGGGAATAAGGACACATATAATTGCAAACCTGTTCTCTGGCAAATCCAGCCATAATATAAGTTGAACCAGCAATTCCAAATATCCAGCACCAAACATTAAAACTAATTTCAAAATTAATTAATTGATGAATCAGAAGAAAAACATCATTAAAATAACAGACAAAAGCAAAACCAGTAATTAATCCTATTAGCATCCAAACTGTATGAGTAGCAGCTTTACGCCATATATTGCTAAAAGAAAAACCTTTGCGATCAAGTTGAATTCTCCTATTTCTATCGCCTTGAAAAAGCCGTTCAACCATTACAAATAAATCCACCCAAACAGTCTGAGGACAGCTATATCCACACCATACTCTGCCAAATAAAGAAGTAACAAAAAATAATAATACCGCTGCAAAAATTAAGATTCCGGCCAGATAATAAACTTCTTCCGGCCACATTTCGATAAAGAAAAAATATGCTCGTGAATGGACAATATCAATTAAAACGCCTTGATTAGAAAGGGAAGTTCCACGATCCCACCTTAAGAATGGCAGACCTAAATAAATTATTAACCCAATCCAGGTTATATTATTTTTAATATGACGAAACCGTCCCTTTATGCTTTGTGGATAAGTTTTTCGGCGCTTTTCAAAATATTGAAGAAAGCTCATTTTTTAGATTTTCTAAATAGATAAAGAGAAATGATAACTAAAAACAGGCAATAAATAACATTCCATCCTGCCATAGAAATGTAATCAAAAACAAAAGCCGGCTCATCACACCTGACAGAGGCAGTTCTTTCAATCATGACTCTTAAGGCTTCTAAATTATCAGGTAGAATTTCAGAGCTAGAACAAGTGGTTGGCCCTGCAAAAATTTTCTTTTCTACGCCAACATGATAAGAAGCTAAAAAAATATTAAAAATTAATAATAATATAGCAATTATGGAAGCCAGACTTTGATATTTTTTTAAATTCTTTATAAATAGAAAACATGCCGAAATTATAATGACTGCAAAAAATGGCTTTCTTTGATAAAGACATAAAACACAAGGATCTAAACTAAAAATATACTGCCCAACATAAGCAAAAACTAAAGCAAGTGATGAGGAAAGAAAAAGGAATATAAGTAAATTTTGATAAGTAAATTTTAATTTCATTGATCTAAATATTTTTTTGCTAAATCCTTACGCAACTCTACTGATGGCTGATCGAAAGGGTTAATATTTTTCACTTTGGCAATTAATATAGTTTCTAAAAACATTTGCATCATTAAAGCACTCAGACTTTCTTCGTTTAGCTCATTAATTTCCAAAACCCTGATTGGAAGATTTTGTTTATCTAAAATTTCAATAGTAGTATTTTGCTCAATTTCCATTATTTGACTTAATTTTTTACCGCCAAATCTGGTTGGACAATTTTT
>CAMDAI010000136.1 GCA_945888585.1 Rickettsia typhi
TCCACCATACAGTCCTGACTTCAATCCAATTGAGCAGAAATGGGGACATGTGAAAAATGCTGTTAAAAAGATCAGAAATGAATTCCAAGATTTTAACGAATGTTTAGAGAATGTTTTAGTAGGAGTATAGATTCTTAGTTTGGTATAGACTTGCCCGCAACTATAGTTGCCTAATATTTTAAGTCAAGCTGGGTATTTTTTATATATGAAAAAAAATACCCTCAAGACATTACTGAAAAGCTGATGGACGAATTTAAAAGAATTCGTAAAGAGAAGGGAATGTCTCATGAAAAATTAGCGCAGATGTGTAATTTAAGCCGTACCGCAATTGGCTTCATTGAAAACAAAAAGCGGATACCAACTATATCGACATGTTTAAAAATTTCTCGCGCTTTGGGATTTTTTTTGTCTCAGATACTAGGAAGTTTAGAGGGAGACTTGTAAAGCTAAACTCTTCGTGTGCTTCCATCAAAAATCGCCGACAAAATTTCATCTATAAAACAAAAAATTAAAACTCTAAGAAACGAGGCAAAAATTCTAATTAGATTTGAAAATTTTTTATATCTTCAATATTTTGAATTGACTTAGAAGAAATTCCTGGACAAGTTCTGCCAACCAAACCAGAAAGCACTTTTCCAGAACCAATTTCTATTATTTCTTTAATACCATTTTGTTCCATAAACATCATAGTTTCTCTCCATCTCACTGAACCAGTTACCTGTTTTACCAATAGATCTTTGATTTGATTTGGCTCAGTTACTAAATTAGCAGTAACATTAGCAATAACCGGAATTATTGGAGATTTTATATCAATATCTTGTAAAATCTTTTTCATCTCAATTGCCGCATCATCCATCAAGCTGGAATGAAAAGCTCCAGAAACCGGCAGCAAAATTGCTTTTCTAATTCCCTTTTCTTTAGCAATTTCTAAGGCCTTATTAACACCAATTTTTGATCCACTAATTACAACTTGTCCCACTGAATTATCATTAGCAATTTGACAAATTTCACCACTAGCTACAACTAACTTAACAATCTCTTCAATTAATGAAATTTCAGTTCCAAGAATAGCAGCCATAGAACCTGGGATTTTAGCGCCACACTTAGACATCGCACTACCCCTTACTTGCAATAATTTTGCCGCTTCCTCAAGAAAAATTGCCCTTACTGCACATAATGCAGAATATTCCCCAAGAGAATGACCAGCAACAAATTTACAAGAATTTTCAATTTTAAAACCAAATTCCACTTCCAAAACCTTAATGATAGCAATTGAAACCGCCATTAATGCTGGTTGAGTATTTTCAGTTTTAGTTAATTCTTCACTCGGACCCTCGAACATGATTTTAGATAAATCAATCCCTAAAATTTGATTAATAATTTGAAAAACTTCTTTTGCTATAGCAAAATTATCATTTAAATCTTTTCCCATTCCAACTATTTGAGAACCCTGACCAGGAAACACTAAGGCTGTTATATCTTTATTTATCATAATAATTTCTATTTTTTATTGTTATTATTGAATTATACAAATTACTCGAAACTAAAAGTTCCTGCGTCATTTATACTCGTAGATTTTTTATTTTTTAATCGAACGAGTTGCAAATTACTCGGAACTAAAAAGTTCCTGCGTCATTTGTCATAATTTTTGATTTTTATTAATTAGAATATTTGCGAATAATTTTTTGAACATCGTGCTTCATATCTGGATTTTCAAGAGCATAAGCAATATTAGCTTCTAGATAACCCAAAACATTTCCACAATCAAATCTGATACCTTCGTAAGATTTATAATAAAATGGATGATCTTTAGCCATATCTTTCATCGCATCAGTTAATTGGATTTCTCCACCACTGCCCACTTTACCTCTTTCCAAATATTCAAAAATTTTAGGTTGAAGAATATAACGACCATTAATTGCTAAATTGGAAGGAGCTTCTTCAGGCTTTGGTTTTTCTACCATATCAAAAATTTTATCATTGTCTTCTTTAATAGAAATTACGCCGTATTTATTAACATCTTTTTTATCAACCGGAGCAACAGCCACTATACTGGAATCCTTTTCTTTTTTATTATAAAGATCCATCATCTGACCTAAAAAATTACTATGATCCAAAATCATTTCATCGGCTAAAATCACCACAAATGGATCGTTTCCAATAAAATTTCTGGCACACCAAACTGCATGACCTAATCCAAGAGGCTTTTGTTGTCTAACAAAAGCAACATTACCAGCATTGGGTAGCCATCCCATAACTTCATCCAATTCTTTTGATTTTTGCTTTTCATCTAGCTTAGATTCAAGCTCATAAGCATGATCAAAATGATTGTTAATAGCATTTTTATTTCTACCGGTTACAAAAATAAACTGCTCAATTCCAGCTTTTCTAGCTTCTTCAAAAGCATATTGAATTATTGGTTTGTTGGCAATTGGTAACATTTCTTTAGGCATTGATTTTGTTGCCGGAAGAAATCTGGTTCCTAAACCTCCAACTGGAAATACTGCTTTTTTAATCATTTTGATCTATTAATTGTGATGGTTGCTTAAGAATTTTTAATTTTCTATAAATAGTTGATCTTCCAACTTTTAATTGTTTAGCAACCTCAGAAAGGTTACCGTTATAAAATTCAACTAATCTTCTGACTACTTCCTCTTCTATTTGATCTAAACTTTTACATCCACTTTCATCATCAAAAATATCAATCAATTCCATACCTCTACGACCAAAACCTCTTTTAACCTTACTCTCTTCTTTGTTAGAATCTTTAACTCGAACATTTTTTGGTAAATGTTCTGGCTTAATGAATTCATCATCACAAAGCACTACAGCACGAAAAATATAGCTTTTTAATTGCCTTATATTGTCTTCCCACTCATAGTCAACTAAGATATCTACTGCCTCATTACTAAAACCTTTGATTTTTTTATTTTCACTAATACAAAAATTATAACAAAAACTTTCGGCAAGAAGCCTGATATCATTTGATCCTCTTTCTTTTAAAGAAGGAAGAACAATTGGAAAAATATTTAAACGATAATAAAGATCTTCTCTGAATCTATTTTCATTAACCAAAACTCTTAAATTTTTATTAGTTGAAGAAATAATTCTTACACTGGCCTTATAAATAAGTTTAGAACCAACCGCTTCAATTTCACCTTCTTGAATGAAACGCAAAAGCTTAATTTGGGTTTCTAATTTTAAAGCATTAACATTATCTAAAAATAAAGTTCCACCATTAGCTTCCCTAATTTTTCCTGCCCCTTTTTCAATAACACCATTATCAAGCATGCGATCCACTCCAAATAAAGTTTCATCTGCACCACCAAGCTTTAAAGATTCACAATCAACTGCAATAAAAGGCTTACCAGATCTGGTACTAGAACCATGAATTGCCCTAGCTAATAATTCTTTACCAACTCCATTTGGGCCTTCAATCAGAACTGAAATAGATGAATTGGCAATTTTCTTTGCTAATGCTAATGCTAACATTATCGGATCACTTTTACCAATTATATCAGTAAATGAAACTTGATCTTTCCCATGTCTTTCCATGGTAGAAAGTTGGTATTTTAAATTTCTTTTTTCAATGGCATTATTAATAGATGTGATAACTCTGGCATAAACATCTTTTTCACCCTTAACAATATAATCAATCGCACCTAGACTAATAGCAGCAACCGCCATAGAAATATTATTAGTAGCAGTTAGTACAATAACTTGCAGGTCACCTTTGAATGGTGCAATTTCTTTAAGTAAAGTTAAACCATCAATTTCCGGCATTGAAAGATCAAGCAACATTACATCAATATCATGAATTGCTAAATTATCTCTGACTGGTTTTTTCTTAAGAAAAAAATCAAGAACCTTCTTACCACTATCAACAGCAATAATATTGTGATCCATATCACCAATGAACTTTTCAAAAATCTTGGTTTGAAGTGGTTCATCATCAACAATTAATATGTTCCTACGAGATGACAAAGAAAACCCCCTATCTAGTTATTAAAAATCAAAATTATGATAATGCATTATTTAAATCTTGAATCAGATC
>CAMDAI010000137.1 GCA_945888585.1 Rickettsia typhi
CCTACGCGTGGCGGGATCAAAACCCGCTGCCTTACCACTTGGCTACGTCCCAATAGAATAAAGGAAGGCTGGAAAATTTATCTAAATATTATTGCAAGTCAATATTAAATACCAAATCTTGCCTTTCTTTAACGAGATTTAACATGATAAAGAATCTGTTTATTGGTAGGTGAAAAGTTGTGGTAATTGAGATTAAAAATCCACCTGCGCTCTAAACATTAGATATTGTGGATTGCGCTTATAAGCCAATGTAGAGTTTTCTAACTTATTAAAAATATAATTCATCATGAATTTAACATGGCTATTGGCATAATAGTTAACACCAAATTCATAAGAATTTAATTTACCACCATTAATATCCTTATTATTTAAATTAACTAATGAATAACGAGTGGCAATTTCCCAAGCACCTTTACTTTCAATTTTTGGACGATTTACAGTACCATTTTTAGCATCATAACCATATTTTTCTCCAGTTAAAAAATATGATGCCATCATATAGCCACCACTAAAGTTTAAATTAGTCAGATCAGAGCGGTTAACATAAGTTTTGATATACTCACTAGTTAAGGTAAATGATTGAAGCTGATAACGAAATTCTCCCATATATTGCTGATAATTAGCCACATTTAAAATTTTACCGGAATCAACTAAAGTACGATTAATAATTGCACTATCTCCAGTAGAATTAAATCTAATCGACTTATCACTCGCATCTGGTGTGCGATAAGCTCCATTAATCCCAAGATGTAAATAATGACCTTCTTCATTAAATGGCGCCACATGAGCTCTTCCACTAAATCCTTGACCCTTATCATTAGTTGCAGAATTATTAGGAGCAGAACCAAAAACCCCAAAATGTGCACCCCAATTATCTCCATAAGGATCAACTGAAACACCGGTACGACGAATAGGACGAAAAATTGTAACACTAGCAGAAAGCTCCATAAAAGTGCTATAATGGTTAGGAGTTGAAATTTCTATACCATTATTTTCAAAGAAATTACCCGCAATAATATTTAGATTTTTAAATCCTTCATATGAAAGCCAAGCATCAGCAATCGCTGTTTGATTATTCTCAAAACCAACTAAACCGCGATATTTCCAGTCCTTGTCAATTTTACCACCAAGACCAATCCAGAAACGTCTGAGTCCTATAGTATTTTTACCATCAGAACTTTTTTCATTGGTAGTGGCACCAGCATCAACCATAATTCTACCATCAAGAGCAAAGCTATTACTACCATCTAATGTTTTAAATGAAGGTGCTCCTTTTAGAGAAACTGTTACATCAGATTTTTTATTTTCTTCTACTTGTTTTTCAATAACAGTTAGTCGCTGCTTGAGCAGATCAATTTCTTTTTGATTAGTTTCTGCACAAAAGGAGTTGCTGGCATAAAACAATAGGAAGCCGTTGTAAATTACAAATTGTAATGATTTTCTCATAAAAACTTAATTTTAAGTTAGTATAATAGTTGCAAGCACGATGATTAGAAAAACCAGATTTACCGACCATATTTCGTACTTGTGCAGCTCCATTCCATTTTCTTTTTTGGCGGTGCCATTACATAAAAATAAAAATATTTTAACGATCAAAATGGTGTTGATAGCAATCGAAATTAACCAGATAAAGTCAATTATTGGAGCTGCTTTAAAGCCACTCTCGAAAATTAAATCTTCAGCAATATAACCAACTGAAAGTGGTAATCCTGAACTAATTAAACCAAAAATTAATAACCATAAGGCCATCTCGGGATAAGATTCATAACATCCACTTGGTTTGAGCAAAGAAAGATCAGTTTTACGCATTTCTAAAGCACTAATCATCATGATAAAGGCAGTGGTTGCTCCCAATAAAGAAAGTGTCAAATAAACACTTCCTAAACTAGTTGCCCCTGAATTAGTTAAATGGGAAAATGCCAAAAATCCAAGCTGACTTGAAATAATATAAGCTAATAATCTTTTAGTTTGATTTTGTAAAATTGCCAGAATTGAGGAAATTAATGAAACTAAAGCTAAGGTCCACTGTAAAGCTGCTATTTCATTGGCTTTTAATAAAGATTCTCCCGTAAAAATAGTCATTCCCTGAAAGGCAATAATAGAAGCAATAATTCCAAACGGAAACTTTTCAAAAAGACTAATATACCAAGTTTGAAAAGGAAAAAGCCCAAGAAAAGGGATGAGTAAAATATAAAAAATTAAAGCAGTGTCTAGGCGACCAGTAAATAAAAGCAAAAATAATAAAACTAATTTAGCTACTGCCGCATAGATTAGCATAATTTTTCTACTGCCGCTATTTTTTGGAGCTGCCGCTATAATTATCATTAAATTTAATATTATCAGCGTGAAAAAAACTGCTAGATTTTTAGTCAAAAAAACAGCAATTGTTACCATATTAATTATTCCGATAAACAAATAAGTTTTTCTGGAAAATTGATATTTTTTTGTAAAAACAACCGCCAAAAACCAAGTGCATAGTGTTAGAATGATAATAAAAACATCCTGAATTGTATTGGGAAATTGTAAGATTGAATTGTGATTAATATTTATCATATTTAAAATTCTTTATTGTTATCTTTAATCTCATCTTAATAAGATTTGGTATTAGCCAACCACATGCTCCATTTTTTTTCTAACTTATCCATTTTACGAAACGGTAGTAAAAAATTTCCGATTATGAAATCTTTGATTAAGTTATCCATACATCCTTTCTCTAAACTAAAACGATAAATTATATAATCCCAACTAGTAAACTTTTTGCCAGCATCAGAAATAGAAAGATGATATCCAAGCATTTGTTCAATATTACGTAAATCATGAATTAAGCTTGGCGCTCTTAGAATTTGCATAGTTCTAAAACTACCATGACCGATAATGTGAATTAGTGCTAAAATATTCCATCCAAGTCCAATTTCTGCCACAATCAAACCAATTTGCATAACTGATCCGTAAGCCAGCATCGACTTGATATCAGTTTGAGTATGGTGCAAAATGCGTGCTATAATCGCCGTGATTAAACCAATAACCATAATTGTTATAGCTAAAGTTGGTGAAGAGACAATCAAGTCAGTACTGCGCAGAAGAAGAAATGGCCCGAGATGCACTGAAATAGCGCCATAAAAAATTGCACTGGAGGGAGTTGGGCCTTCCATAGTGCGAGGAAGCCAAGCGCTACAAGGAAATAATGCTGATTTAGCTATGGTTCCAAGCAAAATTAAAAATCCTAGAATTACTGGCGCATGATCTGCTGAAATTCCAAGCCAATTGGCATTATTAAGCATTTCAAAATTTGAGCTATGCATAGAATTATGCATAACCAAAACGGCAGCAAATAATCCAATATCACAAAGACGATAATTGGTAAAAACCCACAAAGCATTTTTAACCGGTCCTTCCCGATAATTAAAAAATGAAATAAGTAATACTGAAGATAGCCCAATAAACTCCCAACCAATAATAATGATCTCCATGGTGCCCGCAAATGAAACTATATTAACTCCAAAAACAAAGAGTATCATAAAAGTAAAAAAGCGGAAATAACCCTTTTCACGATGAAGATAGCGCCTGGAAAAAACTGCTACTAATCCAATCATTATCAGGGAAAATAACGAGTATGAAACCGCTAAAATATCGGCAATAAAAACTATTTCATATCTAGAATCTTCAATATTAAACCAACTGCCAAGATCAATTATAAATGCAGATGATGGGCTATCAATCAATAATAGAATCAAGGCTAGATTAAGAAAAATAGAAATAAAAATTGCATTAGCCACAATTCCAATAATGACTTTTTCTGATAAATTATTAAAAAATTGTTTAAGCACCACCAAGAGTAAAAATGCTCCCAACTGAATTCCCAATATAGTTATAATTATAAAACTTACATGTAAAAACCACTACTTGATCTGACAGACAGTGCTTCATAAAATAATATTTTTATTAATTTAATTTAGCATTGTTATGAATAATATTGAAAACAAAATAATCAAACCAAAACTAGGATTATTAGAATTAGCCAAACAACTTGGCAATG
>CAMDAI010000138.1 GCA_945888585.1 Rickettsia typhi
TGAAACCATAATTTCAGATATTTCAGATAGTTCAATTACAGAATTTACCAATCATTTATTAAGCCGCGATCCTAAACAAACTGCACTTTCTCTACAAAAATTATATAATGATAAAATCTATCCTATTTCAATAATAAGAGCCATTTCCGCTTATTTTATCAGATTCTATATTGTTAAAAATAATTTAGAAAAAGGTGGGAATTTAGAAAGTGAAGTAAAAGCCCAAAGATTATTTTTTAAGCAGGAACCTATTTTTAAAAGACAGGTTAGCGAGTGGCCAATTTCAGCTATTAATGAGATTTTAGCAAAATTGCAGGAATTAGAAAGTAAATGCAAAACTCCAAATGCCACACCAGAATTAATGTTAGCAAATTTTTGTAATTTACTTTGTGTTAAATATCGAAGATTTAAGTAAGTTAGCAGTTTCGTAAAGTGGTAATCCAACAATATTACTAAATGATCCACTCATAAAGGTTATAAAAGTTGCCCCTAAACCTTGAATGGCGCATCCCCCAGCTTTTCCTAAACCTTCACCAGATTTTACATAAAAATCAATTTCTTCAACTGTTAATCTTTTAAATTTCAAAGTTGAGATTGCTGTTTTGATATATCTTTTATCATCTCTAATTACACAAATTGAACTATAAACCTTATGTCTTTTTCCAGATAATAGCTGTAAGCATTTTTTAACATCATCATCACTTTCTGCTTTAGATAAAATACGCCTTCCAACCGCACAAACAGTATCGCAAGCAAGAATAATAAATTTTGGATCAGGATTATTTTTAAAAGTGAACTCAGCCTTTTCTATAGCAATTCTAACGCTATATTCCTTAGGTAATTCAGCTTTCTTGGGAGTTTCATCAATATTTGCTGGCAAAACTAAATCTGGCTTTATACCAATTTGTGCCAGCAATTCCAGCCTTCTGGGCGAAGATGAAGCAAGAATTAAAGATTTTTTAGCTATTTCTACGGACAATTCTACCTTTACTCAAATCGTAAGTTGTCATTTCAATTTCAACCGCGTCACCTTTCAAAATTCTAATCTTATTTTTACGAATTTTTCCTGAAGCGTGAGCAGTGATAATATGCTTATTTTCTAACTCCACACGAAAAATAGTGTTAGGCAGAACTTCTACAACTACACCGTTCATGGTGAGTAAATCTTCTTTTGGCATTTACAAATATTTTATTGATTAACTATTTAACTGTCGCGAGATTAGACGAGTAAATATATGATTCAATTAATAATTAAATTAGTTCGACACATCACTAACCGAAACTGCCTTACAATACTCTTTCATCAAAGCAGTATCAAACTTAGATAATTCATATTCTGGATGCCATTGAACACCAATCAAAAATGGATGATCTTTTGCTTTATAAGCCTCAATCACATTATCAGTAGCTATTGCTGTTAATTCAAAATTATCAGCAAGTTTTTCAATTGCCTGATGATGCACTGAATTTACGCAAATATTTTTATCACCAGATTTTTGTGATAAAGCTGCGGCCTTACTTAATATCCCTTCTTTTTCAATAATCTGAATATCATGAGCACAATATCTTCCATCTGATGAATGATTAATTTTTGATTCTTTTACTTGAGTAGGAATATCTTGATATAACTTTCCTCCAAGAACAACATTCATCATTTGATAACCTCCGCAAATACCAAAAATCGGTTTTTTGGTTTTATAAAATTCCTTGAATAAAGCCATTTCAAAACTACTTTTATAATCATTAATTTTTACAGTATCATTTAGAACTTTTTGACCATAAAGCTTGGGATTAACATCGTAATAATTTCCGGTTATAACCAAACCATCAATTAAACTAACATAATTTTTTATCATAGTTTTATCAATCGGCAAAATAATCACCGTTACATCATATGCTTTACAAGCCTTTTGAAATGAAGTTACATAATTATCTCGAAGAGCATAAAGAGAAGTATTAGTAAAATTATTATCACCATTTTTATTATCGCGATAATCAACTGTAACTCCTATAACTTTGCTGGCAGAGGCAGTATCAACATTTAAGAAAAAAAATAGAAAATTTATTAATAGCAAATATGTGTATTTCATATATTAAATTTATTTAAATAATAAAGTTTAGACAGAGTTGGCAATTAAAACGAATTGCGAAATAGTAAGCTGCTCCGCTCTTAAATTTTGATCGATATTTAATTTTGCTAAAACCATTTCAATATTTGAATTTACTGATTTTAAACTTGATCTGATTTTTTTTCTTCTTTGATTAAAAGCAGCCTGTACTATCCAGCTTAGCTTTTTAACTTGAGATTTTTCAACTTTTATTTTTTTAGGAATAATTTTTACCAAAGATGATGTAACTTTTGGTGGAGGAGTAAATGATGAGGCAGAAACATCAAATAAATATTCCGTTTCACATAAAAAATTTACCATAACAGCTAATCTACCATATTTTTTATTTCCGGGCCCTGCAACAATACGCTCAACTACTTCTTTTTGTAACATTAAAATCATTAAATCAATATCTAAATCTTGATTTTCAATCCATTTAAAAACTAGTTCTGTACCAACATTATAAGGCAAATTAGCAATTATTTTAAATGGCTTATTACTAACTAATTTCTTCTCATCAATTTTAAGAGCATCATCACCTACAATTTCCAAATTCGGATAGGTTGATTTTATTTCTCCAAGAAGCGGTAAAAATCTTGGATCCATCTCAATTACAGTTAATTTTTGTGGATTTTGTTTTAAAATTGAACGAGTTAAACTTCCAGGACCTGGACCAATTTCTAAAACTTCAAAATCAGATAAATCACCAGCACATTTAGCAATCTTATCAGTTAAATTAGAATCCAAGATAAAATTCTGACCAAATGATTTTTTGGCATTTAAATTATATTTTTTAATTAGAGCAGAAGTGGTTGGCAGCATTATTTTATTAGTCCAAAAGCGACCATTTCTTTTCTGATTCTAACTTTAGTAGAATCACTTGGTTCACAAAGCGGCAATCGAACTTCATCGCTACAAAAGCCCATTAAAGAAGCGGCATATTTAACTGGAATTGGGTTAGTTTCCGAAAACATCGCCATATGAAGATTGGTAAGGCTATCTTGAATTTTCACCGCTTTTTTATAATCACCAGCAAAAGTTGCTTTTTGCAAATCACCCACTTCTTTTGGAGCAATATTAGAAGTAACAGAAATAACACCATGACCACCCATAGCATTAAAACCAACTGCAGTCACATCTTCTCCAGAAAATAATATAAAATCTTTTTTTACCATTAATTTTAAAGTAGCTACTCTAGCCAAATCACCCGTGGCATCCTTAATTCCAACTACATTTTTTAACTTAGATAATCTGGCCAAAGTATCATCAGAAATATTAATTACTGATCTACCTGGAACATTATAAATTATTAAAGGAATATTAACGGCATCATTAATTGCCTTAAAATGCTGATAAATTCCTTCCTGAGTTGGTTTATTATAATATGGAGCAACCACTAAACAAGCATCAGCACCAATTTTTTTGGCATAACTAGTCATAGAAATTGCCTCTGCCGTAGAATTAGAACCAGTTCCAGCCATAACTTTAATTCTATTTTTAGCAAATTTAACTGCTAATTCAATTACCCGATTATGCTCATCATGAGCAAGAGTTGGGGACTCGCCAGTAGTACCACAAGGAACTATACCATCAACTTTATTTTTAACTTGAAACTCAATTAATTTTTCTAACGCTTTTTCATCAATTTTACCATTTTTAAAAGGAGTAATTAAAGCTGTATAAAGACCGGAAAACATATTAAAATTTCTTGATTTTATTACTTAAGAATGTAAGTTAGTTTGCGTTTCGCTGAAGAGTAAATAACTCATCATTCTTAAATATACAAGCATTTGATAATGACCAACACCATTTTAGACAATTATTTACCAATTCTGATTTTTCTTGGCATTGCTATTGGTTTATCCATTGTAAT
>CAMDAI010000139.1 GCA_945888585.1 Rickettsia typhi
GAAATGGAAGAGAGATATCGTTTAATGTCTAGTCTTAATGTGCGTAATATTGCTGGATATAATGAAAAAATTTATAAGGCAATCAAGAGCAAAGAAACTTTAACCAGAAAAGTACAAACGGGTTTTGATCCAGAAACGGGTGAGCCGATAATTGAAGAGATGGAAATTGAGGCTAAAAAGTTACCATTTATTGTGGTAATTGTTGATGAAATGGCAGATTTAATGTTGGTGGCAGGTAAGGAAATTGAGAGTTCAGTGCAAAGATTGGCGCAAATGGCCAGGGCTGCTGGAATTCATTTGGTGATGGCTACACAAAGGCCTTCAGTTGATGTTATTACTGGTGTTATTAAAGCTAATTTTCCAACCAGAATAAGTTTTCAGGTAACTTCCAGAATTGACAGCAGAACAATCTTAGGTGTTCAGGGCGCTGAACAACTTTTAGGACGCGGTGATATGATTTATATGTCTGGTGGCAGTAAAATGACTAGAGTTCACGGGCCGTTTTGTTCAGATACTGAAGTTGAAAATGTAGTGAATTTTATTAAATCACAAAATATGTCAGAAGATGGTGGATATGGCCAAAATGTGGTATTTGAACAAATTGAAGCTATGGAAAATAAAGCTAATGTTGCAGGTGCATTGGGTGGAAGTTCTGATAGTGATGGAGATTTATATTCTAAAGCGGTAGCAATTGTTTTGCGCGATAAAAAACCTTCGATTAGCTATGTTCAAAGGCAGTTAAGAATTGGGTATAATAGAGCTGCAACTTTAATTGAAAGAATGGAAAACGAAGGCGTTATCACTCCACCAAATATTTCCGGAAAAAGAGAGATTATAAATAATTCTTAAGTTTTTAAGATTTGTTATTTAATCTTTGTATCTCGAGCAGAATATCTCTGCCAATTGGTGCTGCTGATGCTGAGCCAGCACCACCATGTTCAACCATAACTGCTATTGAGTATTTTGGTTCAGATACCGGAGCAAATCCAATGAATATAGCATGATTTTTATTCATCTTTTTTTCTTCTTTTGACATTTCACTTTCTCTTTTTGAAATAACTTGGGAAGTTCCGGTTTTTCCTGCCATTTCAAAACCTTTAACGTCAATTCTTCTAGCATAACCAGTTCCGCCAACTTCATTCACTACGCGATTCATTCCCTCATGGATTAAATTTAAATGTCTTTTATCAACTAATGCTCTGCTTTTAAAATTATTATATTGGTCATAGATATTTTTATTTTTAACCAGATAAGGATTAATTGGAATTCCTCCATTTGCTATTCTGGCAGTAATGGTGGCCATTTGTAGTGGAGTTGCTAAAACAAATCCCTGACCAATAGCTGTATTTAGAGTATCGCCACCAACCCAAGGTTGGTTAAAAGTTTTTCTTTTCCACTCATCAGAAGGAACAGTTCCAGATTTGACTCCGTGTAAACTAATATCAAAATAATCACCATAGCCAAATCTTTTAGCCATGTTGGTTATGTTTCTACCACCAATCATATTGGCAATGGTAAAGAAATAAACATTGCAAGAATGTTTTATGGCATCACTCATGTCAAGGTTGCCATGGCCGCCTTCTTTCCAGCAGCGAAAGGTGCTTCGACCAAGATGATAACTGCCGTTACAAAAAACTCGATTTGCTGGATTAATGCCATTTTCTAAGCCGGCGAGTGCGGTCATAATTTTAAAAGTTGATCCGGGTGGATAGATGGCTGAAATTGTTTTGTTGGTTAATGGCTTTCTCGGATCATTCATTAACTCTTGCCAGTATTCTTTGCTAATCCCTTCCACAAAATTGTTAGAATCAAATGATGGATTGGAGGCTAAGGTTAAAATCTCACCAGTTTTAATATCCATTACTACTACTGAAGCTGAATCTTCTTTAATGCGTTCTGAGGTAAATTTTTGTAGCCTAAAATCAATAGTTAAATTTAATTTATGTCCATCAGTATAAGGCTTGGTAGATAAGGTTCTAATTGGTATTCCATAGGCATTAACTTCTACATATTTAACGCCAAATTTTCCTCTTAAATGATCATCAAAGCTTTTTTCTATTCCACTTTTTCCAATCTTAAAATCAGGATGCATGAATAAATTTTGCTCATTTTCATTAATTTCTTTTTCAGAAGGAACTGATACGTAACCAATAAAATGAGATGTTTCATAAGGGTAGGGATATTTTCTAACTGTACCACTATCGATAGAAATTCCTGGTAATTTATGGTAATTAGATTCAATTCTGGCTAGATCTTCCCAAGGCAAATGATCGATTAGAGAGATCATGCTTTTTCTGCGAATATTCTTAATTCTTTTAAATATTAAATCTTTAGTTTGCTGGTCTAAATCCAGGATTTTAGCTACTGATTCAATGGTATTTGCAATATTAGATCGATTTTCAGAGTAAAGTAGCAAACGATAGTTTTGATCATTTCTAGTCATAGGAAAACCATTGCGATCAACAATAATTCCTCTTGGAGCCGGATTAATTAATGGTTTGATCCGGTTGCTATCTGATTTGGTTGAATATTCATCATATTTAATTAGTTGTAAATATGCTAATCTGGTTATCAATATGGTGGTAAGAGAAGCCTGTACTCCACTAAGTAGAAAAGTTCTGCGATTGAATAATTTATTTTTTCTAAAATCTCTACGCACTTTTATTATCCAATAATTTCTGATTTAAATAATCAAAAAACCTATGCATTATCACGTAAAAAATTAGTGAAGTAATTAGCTGAATTATAGGAGAGATAATATTATAGAAATTAGAGCTATAAATTGATAAGAATATCCACTTTAAAAATAAAACGGCAAAAGCAAAGGCGGCAAATTGTTTAAATAGCTGCTGAAAATTTTCTTTAATTTCCATTTTACTATTAATCAGATTAAAAAATTTTACTGAACTAATATATGAAAGTGAGGTAATTCCAAGTGGAAAGCCGCTTAAAGCATCGCTCCAAATTCCTAATAAAAATAAGAACCATAGTCCGAAAACCCCTTCTTTATAAACTGTAAAGTAGAAAATTATCATTACATCAAAAAGTGGGATAATGTTGGAGCCGTTGAAGATGTTGATGGTTGTCAGATTAAAAATGGTAAATAAAACCGCCACTAAATGAAGTATTAAAACTTTTATAGGATTAGATTGCATATTTATGCCGATCACAAAAAGGAATTTTTAAATTAAACTATATCAAATTAATCTACTATTTTTGTAAATCAAGCAATTGCAGGAGAGATTTTAATTGGCTTGTTTTTTTGCTGCTTTTTTATAAAATTGTTAAATTTAAATTTGTAATTAAAAATATCAAAATGAAGACAAAAGAAATTTCCAAAGAAACCTTTTTAGGGCAAAATTTACCAAAAAATTCAACCGAAAATTTAATCAAAAACTTAACTCCTAGGCAAATTGTTGAAGAGTTGGATAGGCATATAATTGGCCAGCATGACGCTAAAAAAGCGGTTGCAATTGCACTTCGTAATCGTTATCGCAGAAAGCAAGTTGCAAGTCCACTTCGGGAAGAAATTGTACCGAAAAATATTTTAAGTATTGGGCCAACCGGTGTTGGAAAAACTGAAATTGCCAGAAGATTAGCTAAATTGGTTAATGCACCTTTTATTAAAATTGAAGCAACTAAATTTACTGAAGTTGGTTATGTTGGAAGAGATGTTGATTCAATTATTCGTGATTTGTTAGAGGTTTCTATCAAAATGGTTCGGTCTGACATGAAAAAAGAAATTATTGATCGAGCTACTAAAAATGCAAAGCAAAAAGTTTTAAATGTTTTGGTTGGGGATGAAGCTTCAGATGAAACAAAGGAAAAATTTACTAAAATGTTAGATGAGGGTAAGTTGGATAATAAAGAAATTGAAATTGAATTACTTGAATCGCAATCATCTTCTTTATCGTCAACTTTTGACATTCCTGGAGGTCAAGTTGGTATGATTAATATTGGTGAGATGATTGGTAA
>CAMDAI010000140.1 GCA_945888585.1 Rickettsia typhi
ACTAATTTTTTCATATTTTTCTTCATAGGAAAAATAAATTGCTACAATTTGGTTATTACTTTTTTCCTTAGGAAAGGTGATGTTTAAGGAATTATTTTGAAAGGAGTAATTAGCAATTTTATTGTCACATATCACTTTGGTAATTTTGATATTTTGCTTTGAACCAAAAGAAATAGAAAATGATGTCATTACCTGATTGGAGGCTAAATTATTCATTTTACCCTGAATCAAAATTTCTGAAATTTTTCCGGTTGTGGTTAAATTGGAATATTCTTGCCAGGTTAAAATCGAAATTTTTGGCTCAGCCAAAGCTGGTGTGGAAATTAAAAGTAAAGCTAAAAATATAAGTTTTTTCATTTCTGAATTAGAATATTAAGTGTCTGATTAAAGAACAGTTTTGGATTTATTAAATTTGTAAAAACAACTCTAATCGCAATAATGATAAATCTGCAGAAAGCGATGCTGATAAATAAAAATGCGAATAGATTTTAAATCAGAAATAATCATTTTAAATCTTCGTCATATCAATCACAAAGCGATAACGCACATCACTTTTTAAAACTCGCTCATAAGCCACATTAACCTGATTTGGTGAGATAATTTCAATTTCAGGAGTAATGTTATGCTTAGCGCAAAAATCCAGCATTTCCTGAGTTTCTTTAATTGAACCAATTACTGATCCGGCATAGCTGCGGCGCATCATAATCAGTGGAAAAGGATGAATTGAAAGTGGCCTGTCAGGAACGCCAACCACAACTAAAGTGCCATCAAGTTTTAACAATCCAAAATAATCACCCATGTTAATTTCCGCTGAAACGGTATTGATGATTAAATCAAAATTGCTGGCATATTTTTTAAATACTTCTTTATCATCAGTTGAAATAAAATGATGCGCACCCATTTTTAAAGCATCTTCACGCTTTTTATCTGAATGACTTAAAACTGTAACTTCAGCTCCAAGTGCTCGGGCAATTTTAACACCCATATGACCTAAGCCACCAAGCCCCATAATTGCAACTTTTTTGCCAGAGCCAGCTTTCCAGTGTGTGAGTGGTGAATAAAGCGTAACGCCTGCACATAAAAGTGGTGCCGCTTTATCAAGAGGAATTTTACTAGGAATTTTTAAAACATAATTTTCATCCACAACAATCACATCAGAATATCCGCCATAAGTTGGGGTTTTGCCATCACGCTCATAAGCATTATAAGTTCCAGTATGGCCTTCAAGGCAATATTGATCAAGATCTTGTTTGCAACTAGAAAAAGTACGGCATGAATCAACAAAACATCCAACTCCAACATGATCACCAACTTTATATTTACTAACTTTCGATCCAACATCACGAACAACTCCTGCAATTTCATGGCCTGGTACCATCGGATAAATTGACGCGCCCCATTCAGATTTAACCTGATGAATATCAGAGTGGCAGATGCCACAATATTTAATATCAATTACCACATCATGTTCTTTTGGATTTCTTCTTTCAAAAGAAAATGGTGCAAGTTCTGATTTAGCTGACATTGTAGCGATTCCTTTTGCTCTAATCATTCGGGCTCCTTAATAATTATTGTTAATTTAGAATTCAAAATTTTTACAATTTAATTATTAGCTAATTCAAACATTTTCACTAACAATTCTTTTTAGATTATTACTAATTTCTTCTTTACCAGATTTATTCATTATAAATATTTTGCAGGCTGCATAAGAGACGATGATAACCAATAAATTATCTACTGGAAAAGCAATCAATTTAATTTGATGCAAATATTTAACTGCTGTCAAAGTCAACAAATAGCCGGCAATAAAAAAATTAGTTTTAAAAGCAGTTGCTAAGTCTGATGGTTTTTTATCGATAAACCAATTGTAAACCACAATCAAAACTCCCACTAATAAAGCTAGATAAATTAAATTATCAATATTTGACCAATAAATTAAAAGACTACAGCAAGCAAATCCAGCATATCCCACCAATTTATAATTAAATACTTTAAAAGATCTTTTTAAATCTGGAAATTCCTGACGCAAAACAATTAGGGTTATCGGCCCCGCTAAATAAGAAAACACCACAATTGATGATAAAAAATCCACCAGCTGTTGCCAAGTTGGAAAAGGCATCAAGAAGCAAGCGCCAACCAAAGCATTTAACCACAAACAATAAACCGGAGAAGAAAATTTATTTATTTTATTTAAAAAACTCTGAGGAAAAAAATCTTTGGCCAACCCATATAAAATTCTAGAAGTTGCCGCAGTATAAACATTGGCAGTGCCAAGCGGAGCAACTACCGCATCAATAAATAATATGTTAATAATAATATGAATGCCAAATAGCGAAACAATTCCAAGCAATGGCGCCGCGCTGCCCAACTTCAATTCTTTTCCACCAAGGCAGGTTATGTAAATTAAAGAAAGAGAACTATACAAAATAAATCCAATCAAAATTGGAGCAAATAGTGAATAGGGCAGAGCTTTTTTAGGATTTTTTACACTATTGGCTAAAATAAGACCATTTTGAAAACCCGTAAAAGCAAAAGCCATACCGCTTCCCGTAATTGCCAATAAAACACTTTCCAAAGAAAATTTATGTTGAATATTGGTTAATTGAACATTTTCCCAATTGCCAAATAAAATAATCAACAACCAAGCAATTCCAATTGGAACAAAAATTTTCCAAATGCTAACCATCGAATTAACTCGCGCCACGTTTTTTAAGAAAAAACTATTAAACCAAGTTAAAACCGCAATTAGCAAAAAAGCTATCATTAAACCTAAACTGCTTAGAGTAGTGCCACTGTCACTTTGCACCACTAAACTTTTATACCAAAAACTTAAATATTGAATTGCCGATTGAATTTCCAGCGGCAAATAAACCACATAGCTAAGCCACCCTAAAGTTAAAAATATAAATGACATGGTACGATTATGAGTAATGCCGATAAATCTGGAAAGACCACCAACAATTGGAATCAAAGTTATTACTTCTGCAAAAGCCAACCCGATAATCAAAGTCAATATCGCAATAATCAACCATGAAAGCAAAACTCCCACACCTGCCGTCTTAAATCCATAATAAGGAGAAAAAAGCCATCCGGCCCCAATCATTCCTCCGGTAGATATTAGCATTAATTGCCAAGTGCTTAATTTATTATTTGTGGGTGCCATTAAATTTCTGGAATTTGCAATTTTTGATTTATTAAATCTTTTTTCTGAACTTTTCAAAAAGTTGCTACGTGTAGCAACTTTTACTTTTTCTTAAAAAATTTAGAAAATTTATTTGTTCATTTTTAAATCTAATTTTAGTCTGAAACAATTTAGAAGCAGCCTTAAAACTATTCAAACAAAAATTAAATAATTTATTAAAATGAAAACTAATACTAAAGCCAGCTCCAAAACTAATTTAACCAACCAAGCCATTACCAAAACTCTAAATCAAAAAGAATATTCCAAATTATTATCAGATTTGAAAACTTTAATTGAAAATGGCCGAGATAAATCTCAAAAAAATGCCACCAATCAATTAACTCTAACTTACTGGAAAATTGGCCAAAGAATTTCAAATGAAAAAGTAACCGATAAATCAGGTTATAAAAATTCAATCATTAAAGAATTAACTGAAGAATTAGATCTAGAAAAAACTATTTTATCTCGTTGTGTTTCTTTTTTTAAAACATACAAAACTCCTCCAAACAATGAAAATTTAAGCTGGAGTCATTACAAAGATTTGCTCGGTGTTAAAAATGAAGCAAAAAGATTAGAACTAGAACAACAAGCCCAAGATGAAGGGTGGAGCAGGGCAAAATTATTAAGTGCTATTAATCAATTAAATCAGCCATCCCAATCAAACAAATCCAAACTTGTCCGTCCCATAGAGGCAACTTATCTCTACAAAGCAAAAATAATCGAAGTAATTGATGGTGACACCTTATTGCTTTCAATTGATCTTG
>CAMDAI010000141.1 GCA_945888585.1 Rickettsia typhi
TCAACCAGTGCATTTGGTGCTGAACTTGATTCCTTGGCTGATTTCGTAAATTTTGGCGTAGTTCCTGGAATTGTAATATATCTATGGATAAATCAATCTTATGATATAAAAGGTTTTGATTGGGCAATGGTTCTTTTTTTTAGTGTATGCATGGCAATCAGATTGGCCAGATTCAATGTTGCTTTACACGCAGAAGTAAAAAATCCAATTCTAGAAAAATACTTTTTTATTGGCATTCCTGCTCCAGTAGGAGCGGCATTATCAATGCTTCCAATGGTTTTATCCTATGAATTTGGAAATGATTATTTTTTTACAAATCCAGTAGTTGTTATATGCTATATATTTATTTTAGCAGCTTTCGGTCCTAGTAAAATTCCAACTATTTCAATTAAAAAAATACCGGTTCGCAATGAATATGTATATCTAACTTTAATGATGCTTGCTTTAATTATTATTGGATTAGTAGTAGCTCCATGGCTTACCTTAGCTTTAATTGGAATTGTTTATGCTTTTTCAATACCCGTTACCGTTTTCTTTTACTTTAGAATAAAAAATCGTAGCTAACTATAAGATATGAGCAAAAAGAAAGTTTTAATTATTAATGGTCCAAATCTAAATCTTTTAGCTAGAAGAGATCAAAAAATTTATGGTGGACATTCGTTAGATAAAGCCAAAAATGATTGCCTTCAATTAGCAAAAGAATTGGGCTTAGAAGTTGATTTTAGACAAAGCAACGATGAGGGAGTAATTGTCAATTGGATTCAAGAGGCTCTTGATGTTGCTGATGGTATAATTATCAATGCCGCCGCTTATACTCATACTTCCGTTGCCATTCGTGATGCTTTAGAAATATTTGATCGATCAAAAGTAGAGCTTCATATTTCTAATATTTATAAGAGAGAGGAATTTAGAAAAAATTCTTTAATATCTGGAGTTGTTGATGCGGTAATTTCTGGTTTTAGCATTGACGGTTACAGCATTGCCTTACTCGGAATTAATAACTTGATTGACAATAAGCAGTAATGACTATTTTCCCATTAAAAATCTATGGAATTTCCAAAAGTTTCGGTGATAGAAAGGTTTTGGATGATATTAATTTTGAAGTAAAAGATAATGAAATTTTTGGTTTTGTTGGCTTAAATGGTATTGGCAAAACTACCCTGATTAAAATTATTTTGGATTTACTTGAGCAAGATCAAGGTGAAGTTGAAATTTTTGCTAAAAATAGCATTTTGCCGGATAGCAGAAAAGATGTGGCCTATTTGCCAGAAAAATTTCATCCGTCAAATCAGTTAAAAGGGATTGAATTTCTAAAATTTGTATGTGGTTTAAGCAATAAAAAATTAAATTTAAGTAAAGCAAAAGAAATTGCTAAAAATCTTGATTTAAGAGAATCTGCCCTTGATTTAAGAGTTTCAAAATATTCTAAAGGAATGAATCAAAAGTTAGGTTTGCTTGGTACTTTCTTAAGCGAAGCAAAATTGATTATTTTAGATGAACCAATGAGTGGTCTAGATCCTCGTGCCAGAATTGCGCTAAAAAAACAATTAATAAATTATAAAAAAGCGGGTAATTCAATATTTTTTAGCTCTCATATTTTATCTGATATCGATGAAATATGTGACCGTATTGCTGTAATAAATGATGGTAAAATAGCATTCGTTGGCACTCCAATGGAATTTAAACAAAAACATGGTCAAAAAAATTTAGAAGAAGCATTTTTAGAAGAGATTGGGGTAAGTTAATATTATGAAATTAGATTCCAAAATATTTCTAGCTGGTCATAAAGGCTTGGTGGGCTCATCTATTTTAAGAAAATTACAAAATGATGGATATAAAAATATTGTAGTTAGAACTAGACAAGAGCTAGATCTGATGGATTTTACGTCTGTAAAAGATTTTTTTTTCAAAGAAAAGCCAGAATATGTTTTTTTAGCTGCTGCTAGAGTGGGTGGAATTCATGCTAATAGCACTTATATTGCCGAATTCATTTATCAAAATTTGCAAATTCAAAATAATGTTATCCATTCATCTTATCTATCTGGAGTTACAAAATTGTTATTTTTAGGAAGTTCTTGTATTTATCCCAAATTAGCTCTTCAGCCAATTAAAGAAGAATATTTATTAACCGGTCATTTAGAAGAGAGTAACTATGGTTATGCTGTGGCTAAAATTGCTGGAATAAAAATGTGCGAAGCATATCGCCAGCAATATGATTGTGATTTTGTACCGGTAATGCCAACTAATATGTATGGAATTGGCGATAATTTTGATCTTAATAATTCCCATGTTTTACCAGCCTTGCTTAGAAAATTTTACGAAGCAAAATTAGAAAATAAACCGTTTGTTGAAATTTGGGGTAGTGGCAAACCAAAACGTGAATTTATGTATTCGGATGATTTGGCTGATGCTTGTGTTTATGTAATGAACTCCAATATTAAAGAATTAATAAATGTTGGAACCGGAGAAGATATAGCCATAGCAGATCTAGCAATAATAATTAAAAATATTGTTGGCTATAATGGCGAAATTAAATTTAACACCTCTAAACCAGACGGAACTCCCAGAAAGGTTTTGGATGTTACTAAAATTAATTCCTACGGATGGAAAGCTAAAACTAATTTGGAAGATGGAATTAAAAAAGTTTATGAATGGTATAAATTAAATTACAAATAAAACAACAATGACTGCAAAGATAATAGATGGTAAAAAAGCTGCTGCGGAACTTAAATTAGAAATTGCTAAGGATGTTGAGGAAATTAAAAGGAAATATAAAATAATTCCAACTTTAGCAGTTATTTTAGTTGGAAATGATTCGGCTAGCGAAGTTTATGTAAGTAATAAAGAAAAGGCAGCACATCTAGTTGGAATGAACTCAATTCAGTATAAACTTGCCTCTAATACTTCTGAATCTGATTTGATTGCTAAAATCAAAGAACTAAATGAAGATAAAAAAGTTCATGGGATTCTAGTTCAATTACCTTTGCCAAAACATATTGATACTAAAAAAGTAATTTGGACAATTGATTATAATAAAGATGTTGATGGTTTTAATGTTATAAATGTAGGAAAACTTTCAGTTGGAGATATTGAGGGAGATGATGGCGCAATAATTCCATGCACACCTCTTGGATGTATTCATTTATTAAAATCAGTTGTTGGTTCTAATTTATCAGGTCTTAAAACTTTAGTTATTGGAGCTTCTAATATTGTTGGAAGGCCTTTAGCCCGATTATTAATGTTAGAAAATTGTACAGTTTCTATTGCCAATAGTAGCACTAAAGATTTAAAAGCGGAGTGTTTGCAAGCTGATATAATTATTTCTGCTACTGGTGTTGCTGGCTTAATTAAGAAAGATATGGTTAAGAAAGATGCAATAGTAATTGATGTTGGAATTAATCGAATTAATTTAGACGGCGGTAAATCAAAATTAGTAGGAGATGTTGATTTTGAATCGGTTAAAGAAATTGCTGGTGCAATAACTCCAGTTCCTGGTGGAGTTGGACCAATGACAATTGCTTATTTATTAAAAAATACTTTGAATGTTTGCCTAAGATCCATTAAAAATTGTTAAATAAATTTTATTAAATCTATTAAATTAACTCATCAGTAAAATGTCAGATATTAGAAACGAAGCTTCTGGAATTCTAAGAGATGCAATTTCCGAAATTAAAAGAGAAAAAATTAGAAAAATATGGCAAAAATATAAAAGAAAGCTAATTGCTACTTTTGTAATATTAGCTTTAATTTTATCTACATTTGTTATTTTTGAAATATATAAAAAATCTAAACAAGAAAAATATTCTGCATTACTGCAAAAAGCTATTATGGAATCTGGAAGCGGCAATAACGAATCCGCTTTAGAAATTGTTAAGAATATTCACGAAGATAAAACTGCTC
>CAMDAI010000142.1 GCA_945888585.1 Rickettsia typhi
CGATGGAAGAATTTGTTCTATTTTTGCTCTGGCCACGCCACGAAGCATAATTTTTAAAGTTCCATCTACAGTTTTAATTGATTCAACTACATTGCAAATGGTGCCAACTGAATAAACATTTTTTAAATCAAATTCATCATGATCAGGATTAGTTTGGGTAACTGCTAAAATTGGAACTGAGTCTCTTTTTGCAGCTTCTAAAGCCTTAATTGATTTAATTCTTCCTACCAAAACAGTTACTACCATTTGTGGAAAAATAACTACATCACGAAGAGGAATTGCATACACAATTTGTGGCTTATCTAAAAAGGAGGTTTCAGTCATTTTATTTATATTTTGGATTATAAATTCTACTCTTGCGGAAAGTGAAAAAAGATAGATAATAACGCCACTTTAGAGAATCAAGTGAGCATATACAACAAATTTTGAAATTCAAATGGAAATAATCATTAGCGTAATTAGTTTTGTAATTATCAGTTTTTTTGGCTGGATGTTGTTTAAAGCAAAACAAGATTTTCATAATTTAAAGTCACAGAAATTAGTGCTGGAAGAGAGATTAAAAAATCTAACTGAATTGGTTGATGAAAAAGAAAATAAATTAGAAACTCAAAATAATGAAAATAAGCAGTTAGCCAATTTGTCTGCTTCGGAGGCAACTAAATATTCGGAATTAAAAATACAATTTGATGAAGCAAAAAATAATTTTAATCTTGAAATTGCCAGTTTAAAAAAAGAAATTGAAAATAAAACCAATGAGTTTAATAACGCCAATAAAGAACTAGCGAAATTAAGTGCTAATAATCAATCGTTGCAAGATAGGCTTGAAACCCAAAAAAATGAAATGGAGAATATCAGAAAACAGTTTAGCATTGAGTTTGAAAATATTGCCGCCAAGATTCTTGATGATAAAACCAAAAAATTTACTGAATTAAACAAATTAAATTTAGAAACAATCTTAACCCCATTTGGTAAGGATATTGATGCTTTTAAAATTAAGGTTGAGGAAGTTTATCAAAAAGAATCCAAAGAAAGATTTTCACTTGGAAAAGAAGTGGAAAAATTAGTTCAGGCCAATCAAAGAATAAGCGAAGAAACCAATAATCTTACTAATGCCTTAACCTCTAATTCTAAAACGCAAGGCGATTGGGGACAGATGATTTTAGAAAGTATTTTAGAAAAATCGGGATTAGTTAAGGACAGAGAATATTTTGTTCAAGAATATCTAAAAGACGAAGCTGGTAATTATCATGTAAATGAGCAAGGTAATAAAATGCAACCGGATGTAATTATTGTTTATCCAGATAATCGAAAGGTAATAGTTGATTCCAAAGTTTCATTAACGGCATATAATAAATATAATTCTTCAATTGCAAAAGATGAAGAAACCAAATCATTAAATGATCATCTTAGATCTATTCGCAAGCATATTGATGATTTAAGTTCTAAAAATTATCAAGATTTTGCACCATCTCTTGATTTTGTTATGATGTTTGTACCAGTAGAGCCAGCATATCTTGCTGCTCTTAATCTTGATCAAGATTTATGGAATTATGCTTATAAAAAAAGAATTCTTCTAACTAGTCCTTCTAATTTAATTGTTGCACTTAGAATGATTGTTGATTTGTGGAAAAAAGATAGTCAAAGCAAAAATTATAAAGAGATTGTTGAAAGGGGTGGAAAGCTTTATGATAAATTTGCTAATGTTATTGATGGCTTGCAGGATTTGGGTAAAAATTTAAAATCTGCTCAAAAAAATTATGACATTACAATTGGTAGAATCAGTGATGGCAATGATAGTGTTTTAAAGCAAGTTGAAAAATTAAAAACTCTCGGAGTAAGCACAAAAAAATTTTTACCAGAGATTTTGCAGACAATAAATTTTGATTCAGATAATGAAGATTTGGAAAGTAACTAAACCTTCAGATCGATATTTTTATGCAAGTCGGCATTTAACACAAATCCAAATCCAATCAACATTGTAGCAGTAATAGTCCCGCCGTAGGAAACTAAGGGAAGCGGCGCTCCTACAACTGGAATTAAACCAGTTACCATTCCCATATTGATAAACATATGAAAGAAAAATATGGCCATTACGCCAATTACTAAAATACGTCCAAATTGATGTCTGATTCTAAGGGCAATAGTAGTTCCCTTATAAATGATAAGAGAATAAATAATGATGGTAAATACGCTGCCAACAAATCCTAATTCTTCGGAAAGCATTGTAAAAATAAAGTCAGTTTGTCTTTCTGGTAAAAAATCCAATTGTCCTTGAGTTCCATTTAAAAATCCTTTGCCAAAAAAACCACCAGATCCAATAGCTATCTTGGATTGAATAATATTATATCCACTTCCTAAAGGATCATTATCAGGATTTAAAAAAGTTAAAACTCTTTGTTTTTGATAATCATAAAGAACAAAATGCCATAAAAATGGAATTGCAGTCAAGCCGGTAATGCCAACTGCAATAAATTTCCACATTTTTACTCCAGCAACAAATAATATGGCAATTCCAACCATCATTAATATGGCTGCGGTTCCTAAATCTGGTTGTTCAAAAATTAATAAAGCAGGAAGTGCAATCATTAATAAAGGTGCAATTACATATCTAATTTTTTGAATATTTTCTGCTTCAATATTGTAAAAATATTTTGCCAGAGCCCAAACTAAACATACTTTCATAATTTCTGAAGGCTGAATAGCGAGCCCTCCAAGTTTAAACCATCTGGTTGCTCCCATAACATTATGGCCCATAATGTCAACCGCTATCAATAAAAATAATACTAAAACATAAGGCAAATAAGCAATTCGATACCAAAATTTAATATCGGTTACTGCAATAAAAAGCATCACGGGAAAAAATATTGTAACGAAAACTAATTGCCTAATTAACCAAGGATAAAAACTTCCAGAAGCTGCAGAATAAAGCATTAAAAATCCAATGCCAATTAGAGTGAGGATTAGTGATATTAATTGCCAGTCTAAATCTGAGACTCGATCTAAGATTGATTTTTGATTTTCTAAAGAGAGATTTGACATAGGTGTATTTTTTATAATAATTTGTGCAATCTTAAAACATCTTGATATTAATAATCAAGTTGTTTACAGTTCGCCAGTGCCGATTTGGTGAGCTTTGTCTCCAGCTTCGTTAGAAGTAGATTCAAACTCTAATTTTGCTTATTTGGCTATTAATGTTGCAACTGCTAAATAAATTTAAAGCAAACATTCAGTTGAAAATTTAATCATGACCGCACCAGAAAAAACGGACAATAAAAACCAAAAATTTAAAATAAAAAGCTGGTATTCTAATAGATATCAGATTGTTGTTGTGCAAAGAAATATTCTATTTTTCTTTTCAGTTTTTTCAGTAATTTCAATGGTAGTTACCATTGTTTTCGTTAAATATGTTATCTCCAGCAAATCACTTGATCCGTATGTGATAGAAGTTGAAGATAAAACTGGCGTTCCGACCGTTGTTGATCAAATGAGTTCCAAAACATTTACTGGTGACGAAGCAATTAAAAAATATTTTTTAAATCAATTTGTTACATCTGCAGTTGGCTATGATCCAAGAACTTACAAGCAAGATGTTGAAAAAGTTAGGTTATATGCAGTTCCTGCAATTTATATTTCTTTTCGTAAAACAATTGATCCTAAAGAGTTGGGATCCGATTCTAAAATTGATGTTAGAATTAAATCAATTCAATTTCCTGATAGTGGAACTGCACAAATCAGAATTCTCAGAACTATTGACAAAAAAGGTGATGCAACTGTAATCAAAAATGAAGTGCTAACTCTCAATTTCTATTTTGCAACCAACATGGAATTAACAATTGAAGAAAGATTAATTAATCCGCTAGGTTTTCAAGTTACAAATTATTTGCTTTCAGA
>CAMDAI010000143.1 GCA_945888585.1 Rickettsia typhi
AAATTGAATCTAAAAATTCAAAAAAGAAACTAATTAATGGCAGATTTATTACTGAATTATATGATGAAAATGGTTATCATTCAAATGATAATAACAATCAATTTAATAATGAATATGCTAAATCCTATTTAGATTTAAGCTTCAATATCACTAACAATTTGTATGTTAAATCATTAACGACACTAGAGCCAACTAATATTGCCATTCAAAATATTCCGGATAGAACTGATCGTTATTTTAAAAATGAATCATTATTTACCCGAGAACTATCTATTAATTATCAAGGAAGTAATTTTTTAGTTGGTTTAGGTAAAATTAATAATTTAAATTTTGGAAAATATTGGGATAATCAAAATAAAATTTGGGCAACAAATTTAGTTAAAACCAGCTATCGTCAAATTGAAAAAATTGGTTTTAAAGGTGATTATGCCATAGGAGATGAAAAGAAAAATGGTCGTTACATTTTTGGCTTTAGTATTTTTACCAATGATAGTAAATACACTGACAATTCCCTAATCAACGATAGATCTAGTACCCTGAAAAGCAACGCAACTCCTGGAGATACCAGAAATCTTAATTCTTATATTGCCTCTCTCGATATTAATTATGATTTTGATAATGAAGAAAAATTATCTTATCACTTTGCCTACATGAATTTAGCAGTAAATGGCAGACAGAGTTCAGTTACTCCTGCAAAAATATCTGATCAAAAAGCCATAGCATTAAATATGAATTATCAATATCCCATTTCAGAAAATATTTTAATTAATCCAATTATTGAATATGTAACTATGTCTAATGTTGGTGGTAATATTGATCATAAAACCAATATGCTCACCACCAATATTGATGTATTTTTATATAAAAATTGGAATGTTGGTATTAGTCATGTTATTAGAGCTGACCTTATCCAAGCGGAAAATGGTTTAGATACTTCTATCACCGAATTTTCTTTTGGCTATAGATTTCCAAAAAGCTCTATTTTAAGCGGGTTGCAATTATTAGCGGGGTATAAAAAAGACATAATCGATAATAAATCAAATCCGATAAAAACCGACTCAGTCGGTGCTATGGCTCGATATGTTAAAGATTTTTAATTTATTAATTCATTCCTAAAGCTTCTTTATAAGTTTCAAGTAAAAATTCTTCTTCCTCTAATTTATTTTTATCTTTCTTTCTAAGAGAAATAATCTTGCGAATAATTTTAACATCAAATCCTGATGATTTAGCTTCATCATAAATTTCTTTAATACTTTCACCAATTTCTTTTTTCTGATCTTCATACATTTCGATACCTTCAATGTATTTTTTTAGCTTTTCGGCAGTATCTTTATTGATTGATTCAGTCATAAATTAATTAAAGTTTTATTTGATAAAAAGTTGAGTTACATCATTTATGGTAGTAAAAGCCATTAACGCCAATAAAACTCCAAATCCAAAACGAAAACCATATTCCTGAATTCTTTCTGATAAGGGTTTTCCTTTAATTGCTTCAATAATATAAAACAATAAATGACCTCCATCAAGAACTGGTAAAGGCAGCAAATTAGCAACTCCCAAATTAATTGAAATCATTGCCATAAACCATAAAACCATCATTATTCCCATTGACATTGACTTCCCAGAATATTCAGCAATTTTAACCGGACCGCCTAATTCTTTAATACTTCTTCTACCGGTTAAAAGCTCGCCGATTGCTTTTAAAATTCCAATCGAACTATTGTAAGCTTCAATATTAGCATGAGTAAATGAGTCAACCAAATTAAGTTTGGTAAATTTTTGCTGACTGGCAGTTAAACCAATAATACCAATCTTAACCTCGTTATTAAAAATATCTTTAGATGTTGAAATTTTTGGAGTAACATCAATTTTAATTTGCTCTTCTCCTCTTTGAATTAAAAAAGATAGGGAGCGATCTGAACTTAGAGAAACAATTTGTCTGATTCTTTCAAAATCTTGAATTTCTTCATCATCAATCTTTAGCACGGTATCACCAGATTTAATACCAGCTTCATAAGCAGCACTATTTTCCTTAATCTGATCAACTATTGGTAAAATAGTGGTTATTCCCTGAATTCTGAAAATTACAGTAAAAATCGCAATTGCCAAAATAAAATTAGCAATAGGACCAGCCGAAACAATGGCCATTCTCTTATAAACATTTTGATAGAAAAATGAGACTTTTTTTTCTTCAGAAGTGAATTCTTTAATTTTATTTTTATCGGGAGTTGATGCGGGATTGCTATCGCCAAACATCTTTACATATCCACCAAAAGGCAAAAGACAAATTTTCCATCTAGTGCCAGATTTATCATTAAATCCGAATAATTCTTTGCCAAATCCAATCGAAAATTCTTCTACTTTTACCCCACATAACTTGGCTACATAATAATGCCCAAACTCATGGATAAAAACAATTATCGACAAAATTACAATAAACGACAAAAGATTGTGAGTAACTATAGCTGCTATATTCATTTGATTTCCTTAGCGATTTTTCTGGCTTTATTATCATTTTCTAAAACATCTTCCAAAGAAGATATGTTACTGTATGGCAAACGCTCCAAAACTTCTACAACTATTTTTGTTATATCACTAAAAGCAATTTTATCATGCAGAAATCTTTCCACCGCAATTTCATTGGCAGCGTTTAAAATACAAGGCGCATTACCACCAATCTCCATTGATTCTCTTGCTAATTTCAAAGCTGGAAATTTTTTTTCATCATGAGCAAAAAAATTAAGCGATCCGATTTTAGCTAAATCTAATTTCTGATGTTTAATTGCAATTCTTTTAGGAAAACCAAGCGCGTATGAAATTGGAGTTTTCATATCCGGTTTGCTCATCATTGCCAAAGTTGATCCATCTGAATAATTCACCAAACCATGAATGATCGATTCCGGATGAATCACTACATCAATTTGATTTTTATCAACCGGAAATAAATGATAGGCTTCGATCATCTCCAAACCTTTATTCATCATAGTTGCTGAATCTACTGAGATTTTTGCACCCATCTGCCAATTAGGATGTTTTATAGCCAGCTCCTTAGTGATATTTTTCATCTCCGCCAAACTATATTTAAAAAATGGCCCACCGGAAGCAGTTAAAACAATATTTTCAATTAAATCTAAATGCTCATTTTCAAAAATTTGGTAAATAGCATTATGTTCAGAATCAATTGGAATAAGTTTTACTTGATGTTTTTTGGCCTCTCTTAAAATTATATCACCAGCTGAAACCAAACATTCTTTATTAGCCAAACCAATATTAGATCCAGCACGAATTGCATTAATTGTCGGCATTAAAGCTGCCATTCCCACAATTGCAGATAAAAATAAATCGCACTTAATTTGCGCAATTTCATTAATTGCTATATCACCTGCAAAAACTTTAATTTTAGGCAAATCTTTTAACGCTTCTTTTAATTCCAAATAGTGATCTGGATTAGAAATTACCACATATTTTGGCAATAAAATTCTAGCTTGAGCTGCCAAACTTTTAACATCACGATTGGCAGTTAGCGCAATAATTTTATAAGATGTAGGAGAATTAAGAATTACTTCAATGGCATTCTTGCCAATTGAACCAGTAGAACCAAAGATTGAAACTGTTTTTATCATTTTATTTATTTCTTTACAAAAAACTCTTGTGCCCTACTCTTGCCAAAATCTTCACTATACAAGCCTTTCAATCTTATGATGAAAATTAGGAATTTCAAATATTTAATAGTAATTTTACTAGTTTTTCAATTTAACTATAAAAATATCGCTGCTCAAGAAAGTGATGTGGCTACCATTTCTCGGACAGTTTTCAACAAAGAAAAATCAAAA
>CAMDAI010000144.1 GCA_945888585.1 Rickettsia typhi
TTTTCTATTAAAAAGCAGGCTTTATTTTTAGCCAAAAACAAAGCTTTATCAATTAGTAAAAAATATTCTGATGCTTTAGTAATTGGGTCAGATCAGATTTGCCAACTTGGTAAATTATTAGTTTCAAAATCAAATAATAAAAAGGAAGCAATAGAGCAATTAAAAAAATTGAGTGGAAAAACTCATTACCAAAATAATGCGGTTTGTATCTATCTAGACGGAAAAGAAATTTTTAGCCATTTTGAAAAAGCTAAATTGAAAATGAGAAAATTATCTAATAGTGAAATTGAAATATATGTTGATGCAGATAAATCTTGGGGGTGTGCTGGCAGTTATAAATTTGAGTCTTTGGGAAAACATTTATTCTCTGAAGTTGATGGTAATTATGAAGCCATTTTAGGTATGTCGATTCAGCCAATGTTAAGTTTTTTGTATCAAAAGCAATTGACTTTTATTGACAAATAAAACTAACATAATTTCTTGAATATCCCTTATTTAATCTCAACCAAATAGCATGTCTATGGAAGCATTTTTTTCTTATGAAATTGTTCTTACTTTGATTACATTAACTTTTCTAGAAATAGTTCTTGGTATTGATAATCTTATTTTTATTGCAATTGTAGTTTCCAATCTTCCTGACCGTTATAAGAAAAAAGCCAGATTTATTGGTATAGGAGCTGCTTTGGTAATAAGAATTTTAATGTTAATGACGCTATCTTGGGTTATGACTCTTACTGAGCCATTATTTTACTTGGGAGAATCAGGATTTTCTGTGAATAGTGTTTTGTTAATTTTGGGTGGATTATTTTTGATTGTTAAGCCTTCAATTGAAATATATTCCAGTATTTATGGTTCCCAAAAAGATGGTTTAGAAACCAAAAAAAAGTTTGTCATAAAAGAAACTTTTTTCGGAGCCGTTGTTCAAATTACTTTAGTGGATTTTATATTTTCTTTTGATTCAATAATTACCGCAATTGCCATGACTAAAAATATCATCATAATCATTATAGCAGTTGTAATATCTATGATTCTGATGCTTTTTTCTTCTGATTATATTAGTAGAGTTTTAAACAAATATCCGAATCTTAAAATTATGGCGTTAGCTTTTATATTTATGGTTGGTATAATTTTGCTGGCAGACGGTTTTCATTTTCATATTTCCAAGGGGTATTTATATTTTTCATTATTTTTTGCTTTAGGCATAGAGTTTTTGAATATTTTAGCCATAAAGAAGGCCGCGGGTAAATAATAAATTTAGTGGTAAAAATTAATTTTTACTAAACTAAATAAAATATTAAGAATTTTTGAATAACTTTAATTAATTATAAGTGAGTCTCTATGAAATTTATTAAAAATGGTCTTTTTTTATTAACTTTTTCTTTATTAATTTCATCTTGTATCGCCAGCAAAAATGATGATTCTGTAATAAAAAAATATAGTAATGATAAGCTAAAACTAGATATCAGAAACCAAATGAATGGCAATCTAAAAGGATTTGGGATTTGGCAGGATAAAAATGGAATAATAATTAAAAAGTTTACAGTTGAAATAAGTGGAAGTTGGGAAGGGGATAAGGGTGTTATTAAACAGCAATTTTCTTTTGATAATGAAAAAAAGGATAGCAGAACCTGGTTGTTTGATATGGAAGATGATAATAGTTTTTCGGCAATTGGTCATGATATAGTTGGTACTGCTAAAGGAGTACAATATGGCAATGCTTCAAAAATGAATTATATTTTATCTGTAGTAGCTGCCGATGGTAAAAAACAAAATTTAGCAGTAGAAGACTGGACTTATGCTGTAAATGATAAATCTTTGATTAGCGTTCTAACTTTAAAGAACCCTGGATATTTCAGTGGCAATGAGGCAGAAAGAATCATAATGAGTTTAAAGAAAGTAGATTCATCAGATTCTAAAGCGTCAGATAATATCAAAATTAGTGCTAAATCATTAGATAAGAATATCGAAGAAAAATAATTTTAGTAATTTAAGAATTATTTTTTAATAAAAGGCTTGAAATTTCCATTTTGTTTTTATGACCTTATAAAAAATAAATAAAATGAATAAAGATCATATTTTATTAGCGTATAGATTTGATGATAAGAGCAATGGTAAATCACTTGATAGGGAATCGATTAGCTCAGAATTGAAAAATGATGGATTAGCGTGGGTGCATCTTGACTCGACTAATCCAGAAACGGCTATATGGCTAAAGAAAGAAGTTTCTTATATTGATCAAATTATTTTTGATGCCTTACTTGCAACCGAGACAAGGCCAAGGTTAGTTGAGTTTGATGAAGGTTCTCTCATTATTTTGCGCGGAGTTAATTTAAATAATGATTATAGGCCAGAGGATATGGCATCAATTCGATTATGGGTAGATAATCGAAGAATTATCTCAATTCAGGCGCGAAGTGTTAAGGCGATTTATAATATTGAAAAAGAAATTAAAAATGGCAAAAAAGTTAAAACTGCTGGTGAATTTCTGACTTTTCTTTGTCGTGAATTATCCGAATGTTTAGAACCATTTCTGGAAGATTTAGCTGATTTTACCGATGAAATTGAGGGAAAAATTTTAGATGCGCACGGAGCTGATTTAAGAGTTGATACTATTAAAATCAGAAAACAGGCTATTATGTTTAAGCGTCATATTGCGCCACAACGCGATGTACTTGACCAATTAGTTTCATGCAATCAGGGTTGGTTAAGTGATCTTGACAGAAGACATTTTCATGAAAGTTTTAATCACCTGACTAGATATGTTGAAGATTTAGATGAAATTAGAGAGCGTTCACAAATTGTTCATGATGAATTAACTAACTCCGTTACCGAAAGAGTTAATAAAAATATGTATGTGTTATCAGTTATTGCTTCAGTTTTTTTACCTTTGACTTTTGTAACCGGTTTATTTGGAATGAATGTTGGTGGAATTCCAGGCAATCTTTATTCTCATGCATTTTATATAGTTACCGGTTCTATAATTTTAGTGGCTTGTCTTCAAATATTTTTATTTAAAAAGAAAAAGTGGTTCTAAAAATTCTCTTTGTTTGTACTGGAAATATTTGTCGCTCTCCAACTGCTCATGCTATTGCTAGATATCAAGTTAAAAATCTTGGATTAGAGAATAAAATTATTATTGATTCGGCAGGAATTGAAGGATTCCACGTTGGAGATATTTCTGATTATCGCGCTATTCAAGTTGGTAGGGAGCGTGAAATTAGTTTTGATGGAATCAAATCAAGAAAAATTAGCTTAGAAGATTTTAAGAGTTCAGATTATATTTTTGCTATGGATAAAGGGCATTTTAAGTCAATGAAGCTTTTATCGCCAAAAGAATATCAGGATAAAATATATATGTTTTTGGAATTTGCTGAAATTAATAATGGTAGAGGTGAGGTTAGGGATCCTTATTATGGTGGTGTAGAAGGTTTTAACCAAGTGTTTGATTTAATTAATAATGGTGTAGAAAAAATCCTAAAGAAAATTTTAGAGCGTTTATAAAATGGTAATTGAAAATAAAATATTTGAAATAAAAGTTAAGTTTAATTTATATCTTTCAATTGTTTCCTTACTGGCAATTTTATTGTCCCTCATTGTTGGTAAAATCCCATTAATTTTTATTATAATAGTTGGTGGAACTCCTTTATTCACCAAAATAATTCTTAAACTTTTTAAAGGTGATTTTGGTGCAGATTTACTGGCGGCTTTGGCTTTGGTAGTGTCGGTTTATTTGGGTGA
>CAMDAI010000145.1 GCA_945888585.1 Rickettsia typhi
CTCTTTTCTAATTTCATATTCCTTCTTAGGATGAATATTGGGATTATAGAAAAAAACCGTCAGATCAATTCCAGATTCTTGCATACGCTCCATTAAATCACCAGCACAAGGAGCGCAACAACTATGAAGCAATAATTTATTATCTGCCCCTTTAATTTCTGGTAATTTTAAATTATATTCGTAGATTTCTTGTTTTGGATTAATCATAAATATTATTATTTTACTAACTCATATATGCCGGAACTTCCTGAAGTTGAAACTGTCTGTCGCGGACTAGAGAATAACATAATCGGCAAAAAAATTGCCAGTGTTTTTATCTCAGATAAAAAACTACGCCTACCCTTTCCTAAAAATTTTTCTACTGATTTAAAAAATAAAACCATAATTTCAGTTAAGCGTCGAGCTAGATATATCATAATTGAACTTGATAAAGAACTTAATATTCTAGTTCATTTAGGTATGACCGGAAAAATTATTTATCAAACCAAAACTCCTACACCATCACTTCATGATCACTGCCTGATTTCTTTTAGTGATAAAACTTCAATTATTTATAATGATCCAAGAAGGTTTGGTTTAATTGATTTAGTTAAAACCTCTGAAATTAAAAATCATAAAATGCTTAAAAATCTTGGACCAGAACCATTAAGCAAAGAATTTAATGCTAAATATTTACAATCTAAGTTAGAAAATAAACAAATGAACATCAAAACTGCCATGATGGATAATGAGATTGTAGTTGGAGTTGGTAATATCTACATTAACGAATCCCTATTTCAAAGCAGCATTTCTCCACTAAAAGCAGCTGGAAATTTAAAATTAAATCAATTAGAAAATTTAATAATAAACATTAAAAAAATCCTAAAAAAAGCTATTGAATTAGGCGGATCAACCCTTAGAGACTATGTTAATTTACATGGCGATGTAGGTGGATTTCAATTTAACTTTGCTGTTTATGGCCGTACTGGGCAAAAATGTATAGTTTGTGATGGAATAATTAAAAAAATTAAGCAAAATGGTAGATCAAGTTTTTATTGCCAAAAATGTCAACAACATTAAGAATATATTATGATTATGACAATAAGTAAAAAATATTTAGCACTGGCCATATTAAGCTTATTTCTAAATTCATGTATTGAAAAACTTTCCAACACCCAGACACCAGAATTCAAAGTTTTGGATGAAGAATTAAACGTAAAGAAAAAAGAAAAACAAGAATATGTATCAGGAAGTAACGATATTCCTCTATTCAAAGATTTAAAACAAATTGATGATGATAATGCTAATTTTGACACCATGGCCGGCAGCATAACCATTTCCTCATATTTGGGCAAAAATTCCGATTTAGAACAAATCTTTAATTTTTATTTTGATAGCTTGCCTCAACTGGGTTGGAACCTTAAAAATAATAGTAAAGATAATATGAAATTATCTTATAAAAGAGCTGATGAAAATTTAGAAATTTCCTTTGAAAGAAAAAAAGATAATTTATTAGTTAAATTCTTTATTTCCTCTTCGATGTAATTAAAACAAACAACTATATGAGTAATTCAATAAAATTTAATATCGATAGTAATGGAGTTGCCCATTTAACTTTTGACTTAGAAGGTGAAAAGGTCAATAAATTAGACTCATCAACTTTAATTACTCTAGAAGAAATTTTAGAAGATATTGCTAATAATAAAGAAATTAAAATTCTCCTTTTTAAAAGTGATAAAAAAGGAATTTTTATCGCTGGAGCTGATATCAATGAAATCAGAAATATTGTTGATGAAAATGACGCTTATAGAAAAGTTTCTGAGGGACAAGAAATTTTAGGAAAAATTGAAACTTTACCATTTCCAACTATTGCAGTAATTAATGGGGCCTGTATGGGTGGCGGTTTAGAGCTTGCCCTTGCTTGTACTTATCGTGTAGCTACTACCGATCCAAAAGTAAAACTGGGCTTGCCAGAAGTAAACTTAGGAATTATTCCCGGGTTCGGCGGAACTCAAAGATTACCAAGATTAATTGGCTTGTCTGAAAGCTTAGGAATGATTCTTGCCGGTAAAATCATTGATGTTAAAAAAGCCATAAAGATTGGCTTAATTGATTTAATTATTAGAGAAGAATTTTTTGAAAAAAGTATAAATGAATTCGTATCAGTAATTTTAAGGGATGGTGAAGATCATCACATTTTAGAAAATCGTAATCACATTTATAAAAAAAGATTTTTTCAAGAAAATTTGCTATTGGGAAAATTTGCTATTTTTTATCTTGCCAGAAAAAATCTATTAGCCAAAACTAAAGGGCAATATCCCGCTCCTTTAGCTGCCTTAGACGTTATTATCAGAACTTACAATATTGATAACCGTAAAGATGGTTTTAAAATCGAAGCTGAGGAATTTTCTAAATTAGCCTACGGACCAATCTGTAAAAATCTAATCGGACTATTTTTTACCAACGAAGAAATCAAAAAAGATTTTGGCGTTAATAATAAAACTGACAATCAAGAAATATCAATTAAAGAAATTAAAAATGCCGGCCTTCTGGGAGCTGGAGTTATGGGCGGAGGAATTGCTTGGCTATTTAGTAATCACAACATTCCAGTCCGCATGAAAGACATTACTCAAAATGCTATTTCACTTGGATATAATCAAGTTTTGAAAATTTATTCCCAACTAAAAAAAGTCAAGAAATATGATGATAATCAAATTAATATAAAAATTGATCGCATTACTTCCTCAATTGATTATACTGGTTTTGATATTAGTGACATTGTGGTGGAAGCCATTGTTGAAAATATGGAAATCAAGAAAAAATCTCTGGCTGAATTAGAAAATAATCTCAAAACAGATGCAATAATTGCCAGCAATACTTCGTCACTTTCAATAACAGAAATGGGTAGTGTCTTAAAATATCCTGAACGTTTTGCTGGAATGCATTTCTTTAATCCAGTCAATAGAATGCCATTGGTTGAAGTAATTAGAGGCAACAAAACTTCCGATGAAACAATTGCCTCAATTGTAAAACTTTCAAAAGCTTTAGGAAAAACTCCAATTGTAGTAAAAGATGTTCCTGGATTTTTAGTTAATAGAATTCTTCTTCCTTATATAAATGAAGCCTCATCTTTACTTCTTGAAGGTGCCGATTTTCAGAAAGTTGATAAGATAATCGAAAAATTTGGTATGCCCATGGGACCATTCACTTTAGCTGATGTGGTTGGAATTGATGTTGGTTATAAAGTGGCTAAAATTCTACATATTGGTTATGGAGAAAGAATGAATGTATGTCCTCTATTAGAAGAAATTTCTCATAATAAAGAATTACTTGGAAAAAAATCAAATAAAGGCTTCTTCAAATATAATAAAGATGGCAAAAATCTTGGATCAAATCCAGAAATTGACTCCATTATCAAGAATGTTAAAGAAAAAAATAATATCAAAAAATCTCACCTCAACAATCAAGATATAATTGATCGCTGCATGTTAATCATGATCAATGAAGCTAGCAGATGCTTAGAGGAAGGCGTAGTTAAAAATGCCAATTATTTAGACATGGCAATTATCATGGGTGCCGGCTTTCCGGCATTTCGCGGTGGAATTCTAAGATATGCTGATCAATTTGGAATTAAGCATACTATATCTAGATTAAAAGAATTCAGTCAAAAATATGGTGGCCGATTCGAACCTAGTCAATTGCTAATTGACATGGAAAAAAATGAACAAAAATTTTACAAATAAATATCT
>CAMDAI010000146.1 GCA_945888585.1 Rickettsia typhi
GTACGATTAGTGGTTTTGATGTTAGTAATACTCACTTTATTCTTGGCAATAATGCTACTGATATTTGCCAAACTACCAAATTCATTAGCCATAGTCACTTTAATTGTGCTTGGATAGGTTTCTTCACCGAGAGTCATGGAATCTTTCCAACAAACATCAATAATCATATTATGATTAACCGCAATGGTTTTAAAACTATGACAATTTTGATTGTGAATAGTAATTCCAGTACCAGTATTTATTATTCCAACAATCAAATCGCCTGGAATTGGATGACAACATCCGGCAAAATGAATTGACATACCAGGTATTAATCCTTCAATTGGTAATAAATCTCCATGTTCTTTCTTTTTATCGCTTTTTTCTCTCGATTTTTTCTTTTCATCTTCTAAATATTCTGGATAAATCACCTTTAATAATTCAGTCCTAGATATGATTCCTTCCGCTACAAAAATATAAATATCATCAATATTTTTTTTATTGAAATGAATTAATGCCTTCTTAAAAAGATCCTCGTTAATTTCTAAATCTTTTGAGACAAAGAATTTATTAATAATTGCCTTACCTAAAGCGCTATATTCAAGATGTTTTTCATTTCTAATAAAATGTTTAATTGCAGTTTTTGCTTTGGCAGTAATTACAAATTGCAGCCATGCTGGTGAAGGTTTGGATTTTTTATCAGTAATAATTTCAATTTGATCTCCATTTTCCAGCTTCTTGCGCAAAGGGATAACATTACCATTAACTTTGGCGCCAACACAACTATTGCCAATATCGGAATGAATAGCATAAGCAAAATCAATTATGGTTGCCCCGTTGGGCAAATTAAATATGTCACCTCCTGGAGTAAAACAAAATACTTGATCCTTGTGAATTTGAATTTTGTGATTATGTAAAACTTCAGAAGCATCTTCTGCATGCTCAAATAAGCTAATTAACTCGCGAATCCATTTATATTGCTCATGTTCATGCTCAATTTTAATTTTTTCTTTATAACTCCAATGAGCTGCTACACCATATTCAGCAATATTATGCATTTCTTTGGTGCGGATTTGAATTTCAATTTTCTTATTTTCTGGCCCCAAAACCGCCAAATGCAGAGATTGATAACCATTTTCTTTAGGAGTGCTAATATAATCAGAAAAAGTTCCGGGAATCATGCGATAATTACAATTAATAATTCCGAATGCTTGATAGCAGGTTGGAATTTCATCAACTAAAATACGAAAACCCATTACATCATTAATATTGTTAAAACCAATATTATGACTTTTCATTTTCATCCAGATTGAATAAGAGCTTTTCTCTCTGCCAACAATTTCAAAATTTTTGATATTACCAACAATTTTACTTTTTAGCTCTTCAATTACTTTTTCGATAACATCTTTCTTTTTAGTTCTTAAATCAGAAATTTTTTCAACAATATAATTTCTTACTTCCGGATGAATCTGGGCAAATGACAATTCCTGCAATTCGTCACGAATTTGATACATACCAATTCTGGCAGCAAGCGGGGCATAAATTGATAGGCTTTCATTGGAAATAGCAATACGTCTTTCTGCTCTTGGGATATAATTTATAGTGCGCATATTATGCAACCTATCTGCAAGCTTAACCAGAAGAACTCTGATATCTTCCGACATTGCCATAACTAGTTTACGGAAATTCTCTGCGGCTTTAGAATTAGAAGAAAGAGCTTCAATTTTGGTAAGCTTAGTAACTCCATCAACAAGTTTAGAAATTTCTTCACCAAAACTTTTTTCAATTTTATCCAAAGTTACATCCGTGTCTTCTACGGTATCATGAAGCAGTGCGGTGATTATTGAGGCGGAATCAAGTTTAAAACCAGCTAGAATTTCAGCAACAGCAAGAGGATGGGAAAAATAAGGATCGCCAGAAGATCTGGATTGCTCCGAGTGAGCACTGAGAGAAAAATCGTAAGCCTTAAGAACTAAATCAGAATCAAAATTATTTTGATAAGTTTTAATTTTATTTACTAATTCCTGGCCGCTAATCATAGCTTGAGGATATTATTAATCGTCAACTGAAACGTTATCTTCTAAGAATAAATTATCTTTAAGAGTTAAATTTTGATTTTCAATTTCTTCTTCAACGAATTCAGAAGCTTCACCCGCAGCGATTAAATCATTATAATCATTAATTCCACGATTTTTAATGTTACGTACAATATTTTTACGAACATTTTCAACATCAACTAAACCTTCAGCAATTTCTCTAAGAGCAATAACAGATGGCTTTTCTTTTCTATTTAACGAAGTTGCAACTCCAGATAAAATGCTTTTTGCTCTATTATTGGCAACTAGGCACAATTCAAAACGATTAGGAACGACGGTAACGCAATCTTCAACAGTGACTCTAGCCATATTGCCTTTAGTTCAATTTATTTAGTTGATTATTTTTAAGTAGGGGTTCAATATTAGTTAATTCTCTTAGAGAAATCAAGTTATTTTATTTTAAAATCAATGTCAAAAGTACTAATTCACAGCCCACAAGAATTTGAATCTATGAGAAAAGCGGGTAGGTTGGCTGCTGAAATTCTAGATTATATTACTGATTTTGTTACGATTGGTGTTACGACTGATTATTTAAACGAAATTTGTCATAATAAAATAATTGAAAATAATGCCTATCCAGCTCCCCTTAATTATAAGGGTTTTCCTAAATCAATTTGTACTTCAATTAATGAAGTGGTTTGTCACGGAATTCCATCTCCTCATGAAAAGTTAAAAAACGGCGATATTCTAAATATCGATGTTACGGTTATTTTAGACGGTTGGTATGGCGATTCCAGCAGGATGTATTATGTTGGAAACCCATCGATTAAAGCCAAAAGATTATGCCAAATAACTTATGAAGCAATGATGCTTGGTATTGAAGAAGTAAAACCCGGAAATAGTCTTGGAGACATTGGAAACGCCATTCAAACTTACGCCGAATCTAATGGATATTCTGTGGTAAGAGATTATTGTGGCCATGGTATCGGCAAAATTTTTCATACCGAGCCAAGTGTCTTGCATTATGGCAAAAAAGGCACTGGTTTAATTTTAGAAGAAGGAATGTTTTTTACTATAGAGCCAATGATTAATGAAGGTAATTATAAAACTGAACTTTATCAGGCTAAATCAGAAGCTTTAGATTTGGAACTGGAGAAGAAAAAACAAGAATGGGTCGCAACTACTACTGATCGCAATCTTACTGGCAAAAGATCCTTATCAGCACAATTCGAACACACTATTGGTGTAACCAAAGATGGATTTGAAATTTTTACCAAATCTCCCAAAGGGAGAGATTTTCCGCCCTATAAAAATTAAATTCAAGCACAAGACAAACTTAACCGCTAAAAATATTTTGATTGTGTATAAATTATAAATAAATTCACTATATCAAACTTACTAGAGAGCTCTCTAATCATTACTTTTACTCCAAAAATTTTAAACTAATCTTTTGATAGCAATAAAATTTCATTTATAAATTTTAGAAAGTAAAATTGGTGACCCCAACGGGATTCGAACCCGTATTTCCACCGTGAAAGGGTGGCATCCTAACCATTAGATGATGGGGCCATATTTGTTTGGCATGGATAAGGAGGGCAGGATTTTATTTTTATTCAAATAAAATGCAACAAA
>CAMDAI010000147.1 GCA_945888585.1 Rickettsia typhi
ATTTCTAAATAATTATCGCAAAGATCATTCCAGAAAAAATATTCAATTGCCTCTCTGGCTCTAGCATATTCAAACTTTTTAAAATCTTCGGTAGCTTTTTTAATTGTGGCAGAAAGTCGGCTTAAAATCCATAAATCCGAAGCTTCAGTAATGATTTTTTTAGCAATATCTTCTTTGGCTGAAGTTGGTTTTTCTTTTAATTCAGAAAAATTTAAAGCAGCAAATTTAGTGGCATTAAATAATTTGTTTAAAAGCTTTCCCCCGATTTTTAAAGTTTCTTCTGAATAAGCGGTATCAGCTCCTAAATGGGAAGTGGAGGCCCAATAGCGCACAATATCACTGCCCTTTTCTTCGATTAAAGAATTGGGTGTAATAACATTTCCTTTAGATTTGCTCATTTTGCTTTTATCGGCAGCTAAACACCATCCAGAAATCATTAAATTTTTCCATGGAATTTGATCTTCATGAAGCATTGCTTTTGCAATTGTGTAAAACGCCCAAGTTCTAATAATTTCATGGGCTTGCGGGCGCATATCTGCTGGAAAAAGTTTTTGGTGACGCTCCTGATCAAAACATATTTCTTTACTAATTCCTTTACTTGATAATTGCGGTGAAATTGAGGAAGTAGCCCAAGTATCCATTATGTCAGTTTCTGGAATTATTGTATATTTTTCACCATCTTTTATCGCTTCATAAATAAACGATTTATCACTTTGATGGACTAATTTATAGTTTTCAAAACCTTTTGGAGGAGATTGCAATGGATCAATAGGCAATTGATCAATATCAGCAACAATAGTCTCTCCAACACCTAAATCATGAGATTTTTTTACATGCCATACCGGAAATTTTACACCAAAAAAACGCTGACGGCTAATGCACCAATCCCATTGTAAACCATCAATCCATTGCTCAATACGAATACGCATATAATCAGGATGCCACTTACACTCTCTGGCCTTTTCTTTTAACTGTTCTTTTTTATCCAGAATTTTGATAAACCATTGTGGAACCACCAAAATTTCAATTGGCACACCAGAACGTTCAGCACATTTTACAGAACGAATAATTTTTTCTGAAGGTTTTGCAATTAGATTTTTTGTACTAAGGGCTTCTATTATTGCATCTTTTCCTTCTTTTAAAGTTTTTCCATTTCCTTTCTCGTCAAACAGAATTTTTGCCCCATCTTTAAAACCAGGATTATAATCCTGGTTTGCTATTACTTCGCGATCAATAGTGTAAATTAATTGCCAATCAAACCTACCATCTTTTCCTATTATGATCCGAAGTGGTAAATTGTACTTCTTCTTGTACTTCTTCCACCATCTAATATCAGTCTCATCACCAAAAGTACAACACATCACCGCGCCAGTTCCCTTATCCATCTGCACTAAATCATCGGGAATAATTTTAACTTTTACACCAAAAAGCGGAGTGACAGCATTTTTACCATGAAATTTTTTATAACGCTCATCATCCGGATGAACCATAACGGCAACACAGGCTGGAAGAAGCTCGGGGCGAGTTGTCATGATTTCAATTGTTTCATCACTTCCTTCAACTCCAAATAAAATGTAATTCATCATCCCATCCATCTCTTTATCAACCAAATCGGCTTGAGCAAGAGCAGTGCGGTCAGAAACATCCCAGAAAACTGGTTCAAACTTTTTTTCTACTAAATTTTTTTGATAAAGATCAACAAATGAAGCTTGAGATATTTTTTGTGACTCTGGTGAAATGGTTTGATATTTCTCATTCCAATCCACTGAAAGAGCAATTGAATTGAATAATTCTTCAAACTCAATTTCTGCTTCATCTACCACTTCACGACATTTTTTTACAAATGATCCATGGCCATTTTCAGCTTCATAAACTCCGGCCTTTTTACCAATAATTTTCTCAACTAAACGCTCCGTTGGTAAACCATTATCATCAAAACCCATTGGATAAAAAACCGTTTTGCCCGACATTCTTTGATATCTAGCTACAAAATCAGCTTGAGTGTAGGAAAAAATATGGCCCATGTGAAGCAGACCAGAAACGGTTGGCGGTGGGGTGTCAATTACAAAAGTTTGCGACCTTGGCAAATCTTTTTCCCATTTATAAGTTTGATTTTCTCTCCAATATTTTTGCCATTTTTTTTCAGCTTCTTGGGTATTATATTTATCGGGTAATTTAGACATGATTTAATTAACAAATTGACAGATTAAAGAGATGGGATCATAGTAAAGCTCACTTCAAAAAATTCATCATTTATTTTAAATAGACATATGAAAAATATTTTAACTTATCGTGGCATCACTCCTAAAATTGATTCAAGCAGCTTTATTGCCAGCACCGCAATTGTTTCCGGCGATGTGGTCATTGGCAAAAATGTTGGAATTTGGTATGGTTGCGTGCTGCGCGGCGATGTAGAAAAAATTAGAATCGGAGATGATACTAATATTCAGGACAACACTATAATTCATGTAACTAGAGCCAATCACGCCCAAAATAAAACCGGCGATGAAGGAGCTCCAACTATTATAGGTAAAGGTGTTACTGTTGGACACTCTGCCATAATTCATGCTTGCATTATTGAAGATTATGCTTTTATTGGCATGGGTTCAATAATGATGGATTTAGCCAAAGTTGAAAGCTACGGAATGTTGGCAGCTGGAGCAGTTTTAACTCCTGGAAAAATTGTTAAATCTGGTCAAATTTGGGCAGGAAATCCGGCAAAATATTTTCGTGATTTAACTGAGGCAGAAAGAAACTACATTAAAATTTCTGCTGAAAATTATATGGATTTAGCCAGAGAATATAAGGAAATAGAATTATAACCCAGCTGATTTGTTTTTATCTTTTGATTCTTTAACTAAAGATGTTACACCACGATTTTGAATGATATCTTTTAATGGTTTAGTTAGTTTATCGCTATTGATGACATTAACAATATCACAAAGAGGGTTAAGAATATGATGGGGAGTTTCTTTTAAAGATAAAGCAATTTTTTTGGTAAGACCAATTATTTTAAGTCCGGCCGTATTAATAAAAGTGAGAGCTTTTCTAGCATCCAAAATTACAAAAGAACCAGCTGGGCTAGCACCAGTTGAAATTCTAAATAAACCATAAATTGCATCTTGATACTTTTTATTTTTAGAATTGTGTTTTTGAAATAATTTAAATAATTTCATCTTTAAAATAACCGGATGAAGAATATCGCGCTTATCTAATTCATTTAAAACCGGAATAACATCTTCCGCTATTTCACTAGCTTCCTGAATTTCTTCTTCTTCACGCTTTAACTGATCACCAATTTTGAGTAAAATTCGATTTTCATTCGCGGTATTATTAGCCATATTACTTAATAAAAATTGATAAAAACTTTTTCATTTCAACCAAGAAACTATCTTGCAATCTATTATTTACATGACCAAATACTCTGGGCAATAAATTTAAATAATGCTGCTTTTTATCTCTAAAGGCAAGCCTGGCAAAGATACCAACAATTTTAATATTTCTTTGCAAAGATAAAAGCTGATAGTCATAAATAAAATCTTCGCTATTGCAATTAGCGTTATCTAAATAATATTGCAACATTATTTCCTCGGTTTTTTTATTCACATCTCTTCTGGCATCTTCTA
>CAMDAI010000148.1 GCA_945888585.1 Rickettsia typhi
TAAGCAACCGAAAAACGATGATCATTATTACAAACTATTGTGGGATGATTAAATAATTGAACATCGCAACTACGCAAAACTGTTTTTTGAAACAGGCTTTTATCATCAAACAATTTTAAAAATTGCTTCGGGCTTGATGTTCTGGAAAGCGGCCATAATCTGGTTCCAGAACCCCCTGATAAAATAATTGGATTAATTTTTTTCATTTTCTTTAAGAGAAAAAATCGATATTCCAGCAATTCCGCTTATATAGCAATTTTTTAATTGCCTTAGATTGCTTAAATTTACTCCACCCAGAGCATATAGCGGAATTTTAGATTTTAAAGCTATTTTTGCCAAATTAAGAACTCCTACCGATTTTTGATTTAAATGAGTTTTGGTAGTAAAAATTGGTGAATAGAAAACAGCATCAAAATCTGATTTATAAGCTTTATTTAATGATTTTGAAGAATGAGTGCTGCAAGTAAAAATAAAGTTTTTTTTAAGTTTCAAAGTTGAATATTTTTTCCAGCAATTATCATGATCAGAAAAATGCACTCCATCTGCCTTAAGCTCCAAGGCCATTTTAAGATTCTTTCCAATTAATACTAAAAGGGATTTTTCTTTGGCAATTTTAATAATTTTTTTAGCAAATTCTGCACGATCCGAGTAACTTAAATCATATTCACGTACAATAATAGCAGCTCTGGCATTTGACATGGATTTTATAACTTCAAAAATATCCGGAAATTGTTTACGATCAGTAAAAAAGAAAAGTACGGGCAAAGCTTTCTCGTTGACGCGACAATTTTTTCTTACTAATTTCTTTACTTCTTGAAATAAAATCATTTCTTACAAAACCAAGGAAGACAACAAAGGAAATAATGAACATTGCAGAGAATATAAATTTAATCAGGTCAAAAATCAATCAAGCCGCTAAAATCAATTTACACAATCCTTCCGCTATTAATTTAGTGGCAGTTAGTAAAAATTTTGGTAGTACCGAAATTGAAGTGGCAATTAATTCAGGATGTAGGATTTTTGGCGAAAATAAAGTTAATGAAGCCAAAGAAAAATGGCCCAAATTAAAAGAGAAATATCCGGAAATTAAATTGCATTTAATTGGACATTTGCAAAGCAATAAAGTCAAAGATGCGGTTAAATTATTTGATGTGGTTGAATCTTTAGATAGTGAAAAATTAGCTGAAATTTTGGCAATGGAAATGACCAAACAAAATAAGTTTTTAGAAATTTTTGTACAAATTAATATTGGAGAAGAGGAGCAAAAAAGCGGAATATCTCCACAAGATGCTGATCAATTTATTAAAAAAGCAATCAATGATTATAAATTAAATGTTACCGGAGTTATGGGAATTCCGCCTGCAAATGAGAATCCAGCACTTTATTTTGCACTTTTAACTACAATTGCTAAAAGAAATAATTTAAAAAATATTTCGATGGGAATGAGTGGGGATTATGAAACTGCAATAGCTCTTGGAGCTAATTTTATAAGAGTTGGTAGTGCAATTTTTGGAACAAGAACAATATAAAAATCTTCTGAAAGATATCAATACCAAGTTAGGCATAATTAAATAGAATTTTATACCATTTATCATCTTAAATCAGACTTTGAATTTAAGAGTGAGCCTGCGAAACCTATTAAATATCATGAAGTGATTAAAACTATGGAAAATTTAAAGATGTTTTGCATAACAAAAGCTATCTAGAGCTATAAATCATTGATAATAAATGGAATTTGTTTGATTAAGTCCTGCGGCATTACCCCAATTTGTCCCTGCAATTTAACCACCCTATCTCCAGCTAATGCATGAATATTCACAGCCAAAACTGCAGCCAAGAAACTCTCAATATTTTGAGCAATTAATCCAGCAATTAAACCAGATAAAACATCCCCCATACCAGCAACTGCAATACCAGGATTACCATATGAACATAAAGATAATTCATGACTAGAACCCATAATTAAACTATTATGACCTTTTAAAATTACATTAGTCTGATATTTTTCTTGTAATTTTTTTATTGATAAATTTCGATCTTTTTGAATTTCGTCAGTGGAGCAGTTGAGTAAAATAGAAGCTTCTTTTGGATGAGGAGTAATTACAGAATTTTTTAAATTAAAGTCTTTAATTTCAGATTTGCTTAAAAAATATAACGCATCAGCATCAATAATTTTTGGTAAATTGGACTCCATTGCCAAACCAAATAAAAGACTAGACCAGTTAGAATTATCATAATCTCGTCCAAGACCAGGACCAATGACAATTACAGTTTTATCTTTAATAATTTTTTGCCAATCATTTTGATTTTCAAAATTTACCGTCATTACATTTGGTATTCTGGCTAAAAGCGGTATAAAATTTTCTTTTTTAGTCAAAACTGTAACTTTTCCTGCACCAGCTCTACAAGCTGCCTCTGCCGCTAAAATCACAGCTCCGGCCATACCATCATTTCCACCAATAATCAATACATTGCCAAAATCACCTTTATTAGCATCTAACTTTCTTTTGGGAATTGATTTAAAAATATCTCTTTTAGAAAAAATTTGATAATCTGATTTACTTAATTTTACAGGCAAAAATTTTTCTAAAAAAAAATTTTTCATTTTTTTAAAACCTTTGCTAAATATTTTCCAGTTACAGAACTTTTATTTTTTACAATTTGTTCTGGAGATCCTTCAGCGACAATATAGCCACCTTTTTGACCTCCACATGGACCAATATCAACGATATAATCCGAAGTTTTTAATACATCCAAATTATGTTCAATAACCAAAACAGTATTACCAGCATCAGTTAATGTATGAAGAACATCTAGCAATTTTCTGATATCTTCAAAATGAAGACCAGTAGTTGGCTCATCTAAAATATATAAGGTATTTCCAGTGGCTTTTTTGCTTAATTCTTTGGCTAATTTAATTCTTTGCGCTTCACCACCAGAAAGAGTGGTGGCACTTTGACCAATTTTAACATAGCCCAAACCAACATCACATAATGCCTTAAATTTATCATGAATATGAGGCATGGTAACAAAGAATTTTTCAGCTTCTTCAGCATTCATTTCCAGAATTTCTGAAATTGTTTTATCCTTATATCTGATTTCCAAAGTCTCACGATTATATCTTTTACCGTTACAAGCATCACATCTAACATAAACATCTGGAAGGAAATGCATTTCAATTTTAATTAAGCCATCACCCTGACAAGTTTCACATCTGCCACCTTTGACATTAAAAGAAAATCGACCAGATTTATAGCCTCTTGATTTTGACTCAGGAAGTTCAGTAAAAAATTCACGAATTGGAGTGAAAGCGCCAATGTAAGTACAAGGATTAGAACGAGGAGTTCTGCCAATTGGCGATTGATCAATTTCAATGATTTTATCAATGTGGCCAACTCCCTCTATTGAATCGTAAATTCCAGGAATTACTTTAGATTTATTAATGATACGCTCTAGGGCTTTATATAGAGTATGAATAATTAAACTAGACTTTCCACCACCGGAAATTCCACATATAGAAGTAAAGACACCTAAAGGCACAGTTAAATCAACATTCTTTAAGTTGTTAGTACGACATCCTTTAATGGTGATAACACG
>CAMDAI010000149.1 GCA_945888585.1 Rickettsia typhi
TCATAAGTGATTTTAACAGTAGCTCCATCTGGTAAAATCACTCTACCACTACCTTGAACATGAAGAAAAAATAAATCAACTTTATCTTCAACATAGAGCAACTCTAATTTTTTATCAGCTAAAGCACCTTCTTCAATTTCTCTTCTGCTATAAGAACTACCTCCTGAATCTTTTGGCTTGGCATAAACTGGATATTTATAAGTATCAGTTTTAACCTTACTTCCACGAATTTCCGGCTCATAATAACCAGTAAATAGACCATTAGAATTACCACCTTTACTACTAACTTTAAAAGGCGCAAACCAATTTTCAAAAAAATTCTTAGCTTGTTTAGAACTCATACCTTTAATGGCACCACCAATATCACAAACATCCCTAAAATCAATAACTCTAATGTCACCAATTTGAGCACCAATTAATCTACTATTTCCCATTGAGGCAAACTTTTCACATGAATTTAAAAAAGATAATAAAGCTTTACTATGATCATCTTTTTCCCATCCCGGAACTTCTTCATAATCAACTTGTTGCAGCTTTATATTACCCTTTCCTCTTATAGTTAAAGAACTTGTAAGTGAACAAGCAGAAACAACAAAAATAAAAATTACAATTAAGATTCTAGCCATTTTTATGTTCAATTTGATTAATTAAAATATCAATTGCAGCATTAACCGAAGCAATTCTTACTTCTTCTCTGTTACCAGAAAAATAAAATTTTTTATTTAGCAATCTTTTATTTAACTGAAGATAACTTGCGATATAAACTAAGCCAACTGGCTTTTCTTTACTACCACCATCAGGACCAGCTATGCCAGTTATCGCCACACTTAAATTAGCAACAGAATTATTGATTGCACCTAAAGCCATCGCTTCCGAAACTTCAGAACTAACCGCTCCAAATTTTTCTATAATATTTTTATTAATATCTAAAAGTTGTTCCTTAGCAAGATTAGAATAAGTAATAAATCCACGTTCAAAAATTACAGAAGATCCTGGAATTTCAGTAATCAAAACAGCAAGTAAACCAGAAGTACAAGATTCTGCCGTTGAAATTTTAATACTAAATTTTGTGGCTAAATTAAAAAGTAATTTTGATTTCTGAATTAAACTTGAATCAAACATCTTAAAAATTATTTCTTAATTTAAAGGCAACATTAAGCGTTCCTTCATCCAAATAATCAAGTTCACTTCCAATCGGAATTCCATGAGCAAGCTTGGAAATTTTAACATTAAAATCTTTTAAACTTTCTGCCAAATAATAAGCGGTAGTTTGACCATCAATGGTTGAATTGGTTGCTAAAATTACTTCAGTAATTTCTTCTTCTTTAATTCTAGAAAGTAATTTATCAATATTTAGATTTTCCGGACCTTTACCGGCTATGGCTGAAAGCACTCCTCCTAAAACATGGTATCTTCCAGAAAAAAATCCACTTTTTTCAATAGCCCATAAATCTGAGACTTCCTCTATCACACAAATGATACCATTTTTACGATTTTGATTAGAACAAACCGAACAAATTTCATGACTATCAAAATTACCACAAATATGACAATTTTTGATATTATTTTTAACTAGATTCATTCCTTCAATTAAAGGAAACATAACTGATTTTTGATTAGAAATGAGATGCAAAACCACTCTTCTAGCTGACCTTGGACCAAGACCGGGAAGCTTAGAAAACATTCTGATTAGAAGATCGAGATCATTTTCTTTATGCATTTAATTTTATATGAGGAGTAAAACAATAAAAAGATCGCTATCCCTTAAGAATAACGACTCTTTTATAAAAAACTATTCAAAATTCTAAAAAATTAGAAGTGGTAAGCAATACCCAATTTAACAACCTGAGTATTTGCAGAAGATTTTTCTGAAAAAGCTTCTCTAGCTCTTAAACTGTTATAGTTTTGCATATTATATTCCAAACTAAGAGTTGCTTCTTGAGCTATATGAAAAAGTAGGCCAGCTCCATAAAAAGCACCATAACTTGTATATAACGATCCATTACCTTTAACAGTTTCAATGGAATCTGATGAATAATCTAAACGACCAATACCGCCTGTAATATAAGCAGCAAAATTATCAGTTAAATCATAACCAAAATCCAGTTTCAAACCAGAACGGTAAGGATGGCCTCTAAGATCTGCATTTTTATCTTTACCTCTTACAGCACTTTTTTCGACAAAAATAGCGGGGGAAAGAAATAAACCATTATTATTAAAAGCATAACTATAATGCAAACCAAAGCCAAGTTTAGCATTATCTAAAACATCTCCATCGTTTGTATTTCGAAGATTAACTGATGTTCCCAGTGCGTCAACACCAAAATAACTTCCTTCAGTTTTAGCAAAAGCATTAAAAGAAATTAATGAAGCGGTTAGATAAGAAACAATTAAATATTTTTTATTAATCATGCGTTCTCCTGTATTATTAAAAGGAGATTATCACTTTTATGAAAATATTATTTCTATATCTTTTTTATCTTGTTTTATAAAATTTATATAATCCGGAAATAAATAATATCAAACAACCCAACCAAATCAACGATATAAAAGCTTTATAATATAATCTAATTGCAAAATTTCCCAATTCGTCTTTACTGCCAATTACCAAATAAAAATCTCCACATATCAAATGCTTAATTGATGCTTCAGTAGTATTTTGATCTGCAACTGGATAATATCTAGATTCTGGTTTTAAAATAAAATTTTGAGAAGAATTTTTAATTTCAAAAATAGCCCTCCTGATCAGATAATTTTTGCCTTGATCATATTCGATATTTTTAAATTTAACTTCATATCCTGCAAACTCTGTTTTGTCACCAATTTTTAAATTAAGTTCTGTATAACTTGAAAATAAAGCAACCAAAGTTATTCCCAAAATCACAATAAAAATTCCTAAATGACCAAAAAACATTGGTGATAAATTAATCTTTAAATTCCTTTTTACAAAACCTGAATTAGCTGGTTTTAAATAAGGAACAAAAATCATTAAAACTAATAAAATAATGGCTAGAGGTGAAATTAATTTTTGATAGTAAGATGGTCCAACTGAAATTGAACTAGCAAAAAAAAGCTCAGCAAATAAGGGGTAAACGGTACCTAAAACCACAATAAATAGAATTAAGCATAAAATAAAATTATTAATCAGAACTAGGCCTATTCTAGAAAATAAATGGAATTCACTTTCTTTATTTTTAATTTTAAATGATTTGACAAAAAAAGTTAAAAATCCACCACCGCCAATTACTAAAAACAGCAATATGATAAACATTCCTCTCTTTGGATCATTTGCAAAAGCATGAACCGAACTTATAATTCCCGATCTCACTAAAAAGATTCCAAGCAAACAAAGAACAAAACTTAAAATTGCTAAAAAACAAGTCCAAATTTTTAAATTTCCACTTCGTTCCAAAACCATAATTGAATGAAATAAAGCGGTAGCACAAAGCCATGGCATCAAAGAAACATTTTCTACCGCATCCCAAAACCAATA
>CAMDAI010000150.1 GCA_945888585.1 Rickettsia typhi
TTTACCTTTAGCTAGTAAATCAAAAACTCTTTGCCTTAAATCTAAAGAATAAGCTTTTGCCATAAACCTCCTAAAAAATTGTTGAACTACAATTGGTAGGGAGATGTTAATTGTTTTTAATTAAGAGTATAGATTTTTAGTTTGGTATAAATCCCCGTTAATAATTACAATTAATTCATAATATGAAAAAACTTACCTTATTTTTTATGTTACTTATGGCTGCAAATGCTAATGCAGCAGATGGTTATGTGGGTATTGATTTTCAGAGTAACGCACTCGGCGTTAGCACTAAAGCTGTAGCTCTGACATTTACTCCAGTTGATAAAGATTATTACGGATTACAATCTCAGAATTTCCCAAGCATTTACCTTGGCGCCAACTTGACTGAAAACCTAGCTATAGAAGGAAGTTATTCCTATATCAGCACAGACAAAACTAATAACAACACTGGATTGATTCTTGTCTCAAATAATGCAAGCATTATCTCAAACTCTAAAATAAAAATACATAATATCGGCCTAGATCTTAAGCCGCAGATTTCATTTAATGATCTTAAAATTTTTGCTATATTTGGAATGAATATACTAGACGCCACTCTGAGCGAAAGACTCTATGCAACTGGATTTGATTCAAATGTTAAGCAGCAATACACAACAGGATTAGGATATTCGATAGGAACGGGAGTTGAATATAAGTTCATCAAGAATTTATCTCTTAGAGCGCAAGTTAAATACACTAAAACCAATCTTACATTTGATAACTCTTACGCATTAGCTTCAATTGATAATATCTTAGCCGTTTCAGCTGGTCTAAAATATAGCTTCTAAATAAAATTCCTCCTTTCGAAAAATATATACAAAATAAACAATCTCTTGATGTTTATTTCAGACAAGCTTTAATTTTACTTTATTCAAAACTGTCTGGGAAAGTGTAGGCAGATCAATTCCAGTCTTTCTTGATAGGAAATGGGTCGGATAGATTTACCTATCCAATTCTCTGGATAAAACATTGATAATCATAATTGAGAAATTATTCATTTTATCAGAAAATTGACCGATTTTATTTTCATAAATATTATAGAAAAACACGGCTGGAATTGCAGCAAATAATCCAATTGCAGTTGCAAGTAGTGCTTCAGCAATTCCAGGTGCAACAACGGCTAAGCTAGTATTTTTACTAATAGCAATTCCTTGAAAACTGTTCATGATTCCCCATACAGTTCCAAATAGTCCAACGAATGGCCCAACTGAACCAATAATTGCCAATAAATGCATTCCACTTTCTAATTTTTCACAAGATTTAGCAGCAACAACTTGCATTGCACCATTAATTCTTTCTTTAAGAGATGATTTTTTTTCCTCTCCGGACTGAATAATTGATTTGATATTGCTTGATTTCCACTCTTTCATTGCTGCTAGAAATATTCGTGCAAAAGGGTGATCGTTATTTTTTTGAGCAATTAATAAAATATTATCTAATTTTTCTGAAGCAAATAATTCTTCAAATTTATTAGTTTTAATTTTTAGAATGTAGAATTTAAAAACCTTATCAAACACTATTGTCCAAGACCACATTGAAGCAATTAAAAGCATTAACATCACTGATTGTACAATTACATCAGCTTGTTGAATTAATTCTATTATTGAAACTCCTGAACCATGTATCATATTAATTGGTTTTATTTTGTTGCTCTATTTCTGGTAGAGCAGGGATATTATTAATTGGTTTATCATTTATTACTGGAACACTGTCAGTTGGAATAACTTTAGTGTTATCAATATTATTTGGGTTATTATTTGTTATGACGCCATCTGCTGGAGGAATTTTGGTATCATTATTGGTAGAATTATTATCACTGCTGGAATTATTGCCAGCTTTTTGTTTTTGATAATCTTCAATTTTAATGCATTTATTTTGATACCAGCATTTATTATCTCCGCAATCACAGCTGCTACTTAATAGGGCGCTACAAGTAATTGATTGAGGAGTAATTGCAGATTTTGCTTCGCAGGTTCCGGCACAAGAATTGCCAAAATTCTTCCATTGTCCACCAAAGCTTTTGCAAGTTTGAGATAAATAGGCGATAAAATCAGCATTTGGATCGCTTTTAGTGGGATTTGTATCCGGTGTTGCTGATATTATAGGATTTCCAGTAGAATCGATTTGAGTAGCAACATCGGAGGCGGCCTTATTTTCTTCGGTCTTTTTCTTTTCTTCCTCTTTCCTTTTTTCTTCTTCTTTTTTCTGTTCTTCTTCTGCTTTCTTGCGATCATCTTCAGCTTTTTTTATTTTAGCTATATATTCTTTAAGAGAGATGCATTTTTCATTATCGCTATCCCAACATTTATTTTTGCCACAGTCGCAACTAAACATGGTAACAGAATTAGTGCAGATTGGTAAAATCTCGATTTTTTTATAACAAATATCGGCACAATCATTACCAAATTCACGCCATATGGCTTTCTCTTTTTCGCAGATATATTTGTTATTAACAAAAACTTCATAGGCCAAAATATCTTGTTTAGTAAGCACTAAAATTAACGTCACAAACAAGATAATTTTTACCAAAAATTTTTGCATGATTGTGATTTATTTTAACAAAATTTTTAATTCATTAATAATTGCTTCACCCATTTCGGTAGTAGAAACTTTTTTCTCACCAAATTTAGCAATATCTGCGGTTCTTACACCTTTATTTAAGATATTTTTAATTGCTATATCAATTAAATTAGCTTCTTTTTCGTAATCAAATGAATATTTAAACATCATTGAAACGCTTGAAATGGTTGCAATTGGATTGGCAATATTTTTTCCGGCAATATCTGGTGCTGAGCCATGAATTGGTTCATAAAGAGCATGTTGTTTTCCATTAGCAGTTTTGGCTCCAAGTGAAGCGGAAGGTAGCATGCCAAGTGACCCAGTTAACATTGAAGCGGTATCAGATAAGATATCGCCAAAAATATTACCGGTTACGATAACATCAAATTGTTTAGGGTTACGAACTAATTGCATCGAAGCATTATCAACATACATATGAGAAAGTTGAATTTCAGGATAAGATTTTCCGATTTTAGTAACTTCTTCACGCCACATTTCAGTTGATTCTAAAACGTTGGCCTTATCAACTGAACATAATTTTTTCCCACGTTTCATGGCTAAATCAAAAGCAACTTTGGCGATTCTTTCTACTTCTTTTGAAGTATAAACCATGGTGTTAAAACCTCTTCTAGTTCCATCAGGTAAAGTTTCAACTCCTCTTGGTTCGCCAAAATAAACATCTCCAGTTAGTTCGCGGATAATCATAATATCAAGGCCTTCAACTACTTCTTTTTTTAAAGTTGAGCTATCGGTTAAAGCATCAAAAACTGTAGCTGGTCTTAAATTAGCAAATAATTCTAGTTCCTTTCTCATCCCAAGTAAGCCACGTTCTGGGCGATGTTTATATTCTAAACTTTCCCATTTAATTCCACCAACTGCACCAAGCAAAAT
>CAMDAI010000151.1 GCA_945888585.1 Rickettsia typhi
TAATATTTTTAAATTTTTTTTAATAAATTTTTAAGATTTTTGATTAATCAAACAAACTCCAAGTAAGCTCCAAATAAAGTCAGAAGGAGTATTCCTGCTTTTATTACGAGTAAAATCACCAGGTGTAAAATGAGCATAGCCCAAAACACTATCAAGATTACGAGTTAATTTATAACGAAGGCGCGAATCAAATTCTTGACCAATAGAATCTCCACTATTGCCTTTGCGATCAATTAAATTTGCCCTATTCCAACGGTCAGTTTTACTGGCAAGCCAATACATGCTGTAACCGGCGTCAAAGCGCAATTCTTTAGTTGGATTTAATTCAATTCTAGTTTTTAAAGCGCTGATATTTTCCCATTTAACATAATCACTGCTTGACCATGGTCTGGCAAATCCAAATAATCTTTCAAAGCGTTGATTCTTAGTATCAGTTGGATCTTTATCTCCACTACCATATCCATAATTGGCACTAAAGCGTGGTTTCCAATCATTAACAAAATTGTAGCCAACTTCTGTAACCAAGCCAAAAGCACGATGTGTTTGCACACCATTATTGCCAAATTGATAAACCCCAATTAAATCATAATCAAATCCACTATCACCAAAAACACCATAGCCACGAAGACCGGTTGAATTTATATTTCTGCTTACCGAAGTCAGATTTTGTTTTTGAGTAAGCTTTAGATAAAATGGTTGAAAAGTAACAGTTTCAGACCAGCGTCGCCAATTTAATATAGATCCATAAAGCCGCTGATCAGAATCTGGATGATCAGGTCTATCAACTGCCCGAGTTACCGGTTGAAGAGCAAAGCTATCAAGCTGCCAATCATTCTTATCCTGACCTAAAATAGCTCTAAATCCTTCAAAATTATTAGTAGTGTTGCGCCATTCATTTCTAGCAATTAATCTGCGATCAAGAACTTCAAAAGCCATACGACCAGCTCGGAGACTAATTGGATGCTCTTTTCCTAAAGCATTTTTAAAATGCAATTCAGCGTAGGATTGAATAAAATCAAGTTTGTCTACGTCATTATTATCTGCCGGAAATTTACTGCCAGATTTTCTAGAATCTTGAAATTCAAAGCTAAAACGTAATGGATCAAGAATTTTTTTAACCCCTATATAAGCTCTTGCTCTTGATAATAATACATTATCAGTAGTGTCATATGATCTGCGGAAATCATTATCTCGATTTTCAAAGCGAGCTCGATATTGTAATCCCACATTTAACCAATCAACATTTTTAAATTGTTTTATTTTGGTTTCTTTTAATTCACGAACATATTTAGGAGTGTCTGATTCGGGTTCAGTTCCATAACTCTTAGATTTAACATAGTAATTTTTAGCTTTTTCTTGACTAGAAATTTCCGGTGAATCCTCGGCAAAAGCTTCAGCATTATACCAAGACAGCATCAGAGCTGTTATTATTATTTTTTTCATTAGATTTGATTTTAAAATTACATCAGTGATTTGAGCTTTACTCAAATCATGTCTATCAATGTTTTGTTATCCAAAACTTTTGCTATGGCGTTTCTAGCTTCTACCATTATTTGACGCATTTTACATCGTTTTTCGCTAGATGGGCAATCATCACATTTTTTATAAGCAGTAACGCTGGCACATAGAATTGGTGCTAAAGGACCATCAACATATCTGATAATATTTCCGATAGAAATTTTTCGAGCAGGCATGGTAAGAAAGTAACCACCAAAAACCCCGCGTTTACTATCAATAATTTTATGGCGTTTTAATTCCAGTAAAATACTTTCCAAAAATTTTTTAGGAGCGTCTGATTCTTCAGATAAAGTTTTTATCGAAAGCATTTCTTTTTCATTCTTTGCTAGAATGCTAAGAGCTCTTATGGCATATTTAGCCTTCATTGATAACATAATTATTTAATTGATTTAAATCTAAATAATACAATCTCTATAGAATAACTATATATTAGTATTTTTTTAAATCAATTAAAAATAAATATTATGCCAATTTCTATCTTTGGATCTTACTACCATAAGTTCTAATATAATATTTTTTGTAATAAATTATCCATTTTTGTTCTGGCAATATTAAGATGCGATAAATTATTAATTGCTAAAAAAATGTCTGATGCAAATGGTAAAAGTTACAAAACAAATGATGTTGATCTGTTAAAATGATATCGACTCTTTCAAATTTGGACTTGGAGTAATTTTTACCTTCCTTAATAAATCCTTTAAAATATTGCGAAAGATTTTATTTGTTAGCAGATAAACATGAATAGTAAGGATGAAAACGAAGATCTAGGAAATATCAAAAGCTAACTACAAAAGGCTAAACATTTAAATAATTCACCCATTTGCTTAGGATCAATCAACCGATCAATTGCGGAATTAATTTTTTGCTTTTCATTATCACTTTTACCACTGGTTAAAGCAAATCTTCGCGCTTCAATTCCAATTAATTCCAAAAAATGTTTTTGAGTAGAAAGCGAGGTTTTTAAATCAAATTTTTTAGCAATTTTTTCTAGAATTTCAAAATTAACTAAAGCGGTAATATCAGCATTTCCCACCTCAGTTAACACATCAATATGTTGATGGTTTTTTAAAGCCTGTAAAGTATTTTTAAATTCATTTTTGCTATAGCCATAATCAATAATTAAACCAATTCCACCGTTTTGTTTGACAGCATTCACCAATTTTTCCATCAATATTTCAGCTTCAGTTGAAACTTCTAAAACTGCGCCAATTTCTGCATCAATTTTAATATTTTTAATATGACTTGATAAAGCAAATTCCAGTTTTTCTTCTTTAACAAAAATCATTTTTTCTACCCAGCCATCTTTAGTTTTAACCAATTGATTAATGGCAAAACAATCAAATAATTCATTAGCAATAAAAAATATTGGATTAGCTGAATTAGCAGCATAAAAACTATCAAAATCATTCCACCAAATAATTTTATAATTCTTTAATTTTTCCTGCTGAGTTGCTTTTAATCTTGGACTAATTTCAATTATGTGAATATCAATATAGTTAAAAAAATCCGGAATTTTCTTAACAATTCTAAGTAAATCTTCCATCAAAGTACCCCTGCCCGCCCCCATTTCAACTAAACTAATTTTTTTTGCAAAGTAGTAATTCATTCCAAGGCTTGCAAAATAAGCTCCGATTAATTCTCCAAAAACCTGACTAATTTCTGGCGCCGTAACAAAATCTCCATCATGTCCGAATGGATTTTTTTGATTATAATATCCTAATTCCGGATGAAATAAAACTTCACGCATAAATTGTGCCACTGAAATTGGCCCATTATTTCTAATAAGATTAATTAAATGATTTTGCATTTGGATAAATGTTTTAATTCTTAGGAAGATTTTATATAATTTCAACTTAAAATTAATTAAAAGTAATTGAACTACTAGGCAAAAGATTTTAGATTTGTATTTTGGTATATCTTCATAATT
>CAMDAI010000152.1 GCA_945888585.1 Rickettsia typhi
ATGTTTCTGATCAATTAAAATCTGATGAAGAAGTTGTAAAAGTTGCAGTTAGTGCCAATACCAAGGCAATTAGATTTGCTTCTAATAAAAACCAAAAAAATTTAGAGATAAAAAGAATTTCGGGTAGCATTAATTATAATTTTTTAAATGATATTGATTCATTTTTAGAAAAGAATTATGGCGGGTTGCCAGTTGGACCTTCTGGAGCAAGAGGTTACAGAATAGTTAATCGTGGAGAGTTCTTCATTGACTATCAAATAATTGATCGGCCTTATGTAGTTAAATGGGAAGTGGTGCGTGGTCTAAATGGCAAAGAAACTAATATTTATGAATTAGATAGTAATTATAATAAAAATATTGGTTGGAAGGACGATTTAGAAAATTATCCAGGATTAGCTGATAAAATTACTGAAATTCTAGTTAATAATAATATTGATCAAAATACCATTGATGTACTAAGTCTAACTTCTCTTTGGGAGATTTCTGATGATGGTAACGCCGTAGCTTTTAACTTATATTTATTGCGTGATTTAAAAAATCAATATCTGGAACCAAATTTTGCCAATATTGTTTATTTTAATGCGATTGCTAAAAAAGTTAAAAATGATTGGGTTATAACCACTGTTGACGGACTATTTGATGCAAATATAAGAATGGATTTTGCTTATAAAAATGGCCATAAAAGATATAATATTTGGGATTTATTTGAAATAAAACCAGATGACCAGACTTTACAAGTTCTTTATAAAATTGAAGGAAGAGATTCTGAGAGTTTTGAGCTTTTTGTAGAGCAGCCAAGTGGAAAATTTGCCTCGGCCTATAATGGTGGAGGTTACGATGTCGATCTTTTTTAAATGTACTCAGACAAAATTTAAAAAAATTATTATTATTGGTTTAGGATTAATTGGTGGCTCAATTGCTAAGGCCTGTAAAGAGAGTAAAATTAGTGATAAAATTTTGGCTTATGATATTGATCAAGATCAATTACAATTTGCTCTAAATAATAAAATTATTGATAAAATTTATAATTTTGACCAGAAGATCCAAGAAGATAGTTTGGTAATTATTGCTTCACCGCTTTCTTCTTACGAAGAGATTGCCAAAAAAATTAGTTTATTAATTGATGATCAGGTTTTAATAATTGATATTGGCTCACTTAAAGATTTTGTGGTAGAAAAAATCTTGCCAATTTTTGCTGATAAGAAACAAAATTTTATTCCTTGTCACCCAATTGCTGGATCAGAAAAATCAGGAGTTTTAGCTTCTCAAGCCGATTTATTCTTGAATAAAAAAATTATTATTACTCCTACTGATTTTTCTAATAAAACAGCAATCAAAAAAATCTTATTATTTTGGCAAAAAATTGGTGCTAAACCAGAAATTATGGATTCTAAAAATCATGATAAAATTTTTGCTTTAGTTTCCCACTTGCCCCAATTTTTAGCTTTTACTAATCGTGAAAATATTATTTCTGATGTAGAAATAATAAAAAAACATTTCCGCCTGCAAGGCTCTAATGAAAAGATGTGGCAAGATATTTTTATCTTAAATAAAAATAATTTAGATTATTATTTAAAATTATATTTAGAAAATCTCAGAATTTTTTATGAAGGAAGTTTTAAACAAAAAATTTCTTTCTTAAAAAAAGCTGATGCAGTTTTGAATTTAGTTGAAGAAAAATTTGATCAAAAAGAAGAAGTATTAATTTTAAAAAGAATAATTTTCGTTGCTTTTTTTATTAATATAGATGACATAGAAAAATTTAAAAGCTTTGGTGGAGGCGGATTTAAAGACTTTACAGCGATTTTATCTTATATAAAATGGATTATTAATAATCCTAAAATTATAGAAAAAATTGAACAAAATCAGGTTTTATTGGAGCAGGTTTCCAGAGAAATTAAATCTAAAATAGAAGTATAATAGGGATGTTACAGGAATTAAATGAAATTAGACCATATCGGGCTATTAATCGCAGAAAATCTAAACAAATAAAAGTTGGTAATGTTTTAATTGGTGGCAATGCGCCAATTTCAGTGCAATCGATGACTAACAGTTTAACTACTGATATTCAGGCAACTATCAGGCAGGTGAATGAATGTGCTGAACTTGGGGCGGATTTAATGCGTATTTCGGTTCCAGATAAAGAATCAGCTGAAGCCTTGAAACGCATTATTCCGCATTGTCCGGTGCCAATTATTGCCGATATTCATTTTCATTATCGCAGAGCAATTGAGGCTGCAGAAGCTGGTGCTAAATGCTTAAGAATTAACCCAGGAAATATCGGCAGTGATGATAAGGTTAAGGAAGTGATTAAGGCCGCAAAAGATTATGGTTGTGCAATTAGAATTGGGGTGAATGCCGGTTCACTAGAACAGGATTTATTAAATAAATACAAAACTCCAACCCCAGAAGCACTAGTGGAATCAGCTAAGAGACATATTCAAATTCTAGAAGATAATGATTTTTTTGAGACAAAAATTAGCGTTAAAGCTTCAGATGTATTTTTAGCGGTGGCTAGTTATAAAGCCTTAGCTGAGGCCTGTGATTACCCGCTTCATATTGGCATTACTGAAGCTGGAGGATTGATGGCTGGAACTATTAAATCTTCAATCGGGCTTGGCAATTTGCTCTGGAGTGGAATTGGTGATACGATGCGGGTTTCATTGTCAGCACTACCACCGGAAGAAATTAAAGTTGCTTACCAAATGTTGAAATCATTAGGACTTCGACATCGTGGTGTTAATATAATTTCTTGTCCATCCTGTGCCAGACAAGCTTTTGATGTAATTAAAACAGTGGAAGCAGTAGAAAAAAAAGTGGAGCATATTAAAAATCCATTAACAATTTCAATTCTTGGATGCGTTGTAAATGGTTTGGGAGAGGCGGCTCATACTCAAATTGGTATTACTGGTGGCGGTCAAGGCAAACATAATGTTTACATTAACGGCAAACCAAATCACAAAGTTACCTCAGAAGAATTGGTTGATCATATTGTTGCTTTGATTGAAGAAGAAAGCCGTAAATCATAATATTCATGTCAGTTTTTAATAAATCCAAGATTAAAAACAATTTTAATAAAGCTGCTGCTAATTATGATGATTATGCGGTTTTACAGAAAGAAGTCGCAAAAAAATTAGTTAATTTATCATCTGATAATATTAATAAATCCAATAAAATTTTAGATTTAGGTTCAGGAACTGGCTTTATTGCTGATTCAATAAAATCCACAAATAAAGAAATATTTGAATTGGATATAGCATATAATATGCTGGATAAAAGGCCTGGAAGCTTAAAAGTTAATGCCGATATTGAATATTTGCCTTTTGTAGAAAATTCATTTGATTTGATTTTGTCGTCACTTGCTTTCCAGTGGTTAAATAATATTTCTTTAGCTATTACTAA